>CANMCL010000075.1 GCA_947496345.1 Actinomycetota bacterium | reverse complement strand
CGGCGCTTCTCCCCCACCTTGCAAACGCTTATAAGAGTTGACCCATTGATTTGTGACCGCTGTTATTTCAGATGAGTGCTTCAAGATTCCTGCGATAAATGAACGGGCGACTTTCGATAAATTAAATTCCGCCGATGCATCATAGAAAGCATTTTTCTCGCCTTCAAAGAGCGAGACGTGGGTATGCATTCCGCTGCCAGGATGATCGGTAAATGGCTTTGGCATAAATGAGGCGTAGAAACCTTGCTCGAGGGCAACTTCCTTAATCACGTGGCGGAAAGTCATGATGTTATCTGCGGTGCTTAAAGCATCGGCATAACGCAGATCGATTTCTTGCTGACCCGGTGCGCCTTCGTGATGGCTAAATTCAACTGAGATTCCCATCGCCTCCAGCATCGTGATCGCTTGGCGACGGAAGTCATGGCCTACAACCGCTGGTGTGTGATCAAAGTAGCCACCTTGATCAACTGGGATTGGTTGCTCACCCTTTACTGGATTGGATTTAAATAAGAAGAATTCAATCTCAGGGTGGGTGTAACAGGTGTAACCCATCTGCGCCGCCTTATTTAATGTGCGACGCAAAACATTGCGGGGATCGGCATGCGATGGAGATCCATCTGGCATCGTAATGTCACAGAACATACGAGCGGCACCCGGTGATTCAGTGCGCCAAGGCAAAATTGAAAATGTTGCGGGATCTGGCTTTGCCAACATATCTGATTCAGTAACTCGCGCAAATCCTTCAATTGCAGATCCATCAAAACCGATACCTTCTTCAAAAGCATTTACTAATTCAGCAGGTGCGATCGCAACAGATTTTAAATAACCCAAAACATCGGTAAACCACAACCGGATAAAACGAATATTGCGCTCTTCAATTGTGCGCAGCACAAACTCCTGCTGCTTGCTCATCTGTGAATCGTTAGCGGACATAGCCCACATCTTGCCAAGGCCAAGTTACGGCTGTGTTACGAACCTTCTTGCCAGCGCGAAGTCATTGGAAGTCTGCGATCCTTACCAAAAGCACGCTTGGAAACCTTTGTGCCCGGCGGATATTGGCGACGCTTGTACTCGGCCTTATCGACCATTGCGATCACTCGACGGACCAAAACTTCATCAAAGCCCGCGGCAATTAACGCCTCTGATCCCTGATCGTCATCGACATAAGCCGTTAATACGCGATCGAGTAATAAGTAATCAGGAAGAGAATCTGAATCTTTCTGATCGGGGCGCAGTTCGGCACTTGGTTCTTTCTCAATTGAGTTAACTGGAATCGGTGCAGCCTCACCGCGTTTGCCCGCAACCTCATTTCGCCAACGTGCCAGCGCCCAAACATCGGTCTTGTAAATATCTTTTATCGGAGCAAAGCCACCGACTGCATCGCCGTACAAAGTTGAATAACCAACGGCTAGCTCTGACTTATTGCCAGTTGCTAAAACGAGATGTCCTTCTTGATTTGAGATTCCCATCAGAGTCGTGCCACGAACGCGCGCCTGTAAATTTTCTTCAGCCAGCCCCTTTAAAACCAAGTTGTTCATATAGGCATCAACCATTGGGCCAATTGCGACGGTGCGAAAATGTATCCCGGTGGCATCGGCTAAAGCTTGTGCATCTGAAATCGAATGATCCGAAGAATATTTACTTGGCATGGCAACGCCATTTACTCGTTTAGCACCCAAGGCATCGATCGCAATTGCTGCAACCAACGCCGAGTCAATTCCGCCAGATAAACCAACTACGACGCTACGGAAACCATTCTTTTCCACGTAATCTCGTAAACCAATTACCAGCGCCTGCCAGATCTCTTCTAAGTCATTTAGCGCCGGCGCAATTTCGGGAGTTAAAGGCTGGGCAATCGCTGCAACTTCCGCGGAGATAACGACATCGGGCTGGCTGGTTTGAGTTGCCACATCAATATCAACAACTCTTAAATCATCGGCAAATTGTGGGGCGCGCGCAATGACTGCACCTTCCTTATCGACAACAATGCTGTCGCCATCAAAGACCAGATCATCTTGGCCACCAGTCATATTTACATAGACAAGTGGGGCCGCGGCTTGGCGAGCGCGCTTGGTAACCAGAGCCAATCGCACATCATCTTTAGCGCGCTCATATGGAGATCCGTTCGGAACAATGATTAAGCCAGGTTTACGTGCGGCTAATTGCGCAGTGATTCCGCCATCAATCCAAAGGTCTTCACAAATTGCAATACCAACATCAACGCCGTGGATGCGAACCACCAAGGTCTTATCCCCCGGGACAAAATTGCGGTACTCATCGAAGACGCCGTAATTCGGCAGGTGGCACTTGGCATAACGCGCTTTGATCTCGCCACCAGAAATCACCGCCACCATATTTTGAGGCGCACCATTTACTTGATCTAGATAGCCAACGATTGCGACGATTTCACCGGTTAACTCACTGGCCAGTTCTGCAATCGCGCTCTGGCTGGCGCTTTGAAATGATGGCCGCAGCGCTAAATCTTCCACTGGGTATCCAGTTAAAACCATCTCGGGAAAAACTACGATATGCGCACCCGCGGATTGCGCGGCGGCAACGTTCTGCCGCACCAGCGCAGCATTGGCCGCCAGGTCACCGACAGTCGGGTTGACCTGCGCGAGCGCTATGCGCAACTTCATACTTCAAGAGTAATGGATTACTCTTATCTCAATACCCTCAATACCCTCAATTGAAATACCCGGGGACTTCTCGCGAAGCTTCGAGGCTGGAGGAACAGATGAGTACAACGACCCTTTATGGCGGCGCGGCCCATCGTCGCGTCACGATTCTAGATTTGAAGAAGGCCAAGACATCTGGCGAGAAGTGGGCGATGCTCACTTCATACGAACAGATGACGGCGGAGATTTTTGATGAGGCCGGAATCCCAGTCCTCTTAGTTGGCGATAGCGCTGGTAACAATTTCCTTGGTGGGGAAAACACAATTGCAGTCACAGTGGATGAATTGATCCCACTTACCCGCGCCGTTGTTCGCGCATCAAAGCGCGCCATGGTCATCGCCGATCTCCCTTTTGGTTCTTACGAAAATTCACCCGAGCAAGCCCTGGCTACTTCAACTCGCTTCTTTAAAGAGGCTGGGGCGATGGCCGTGAAATTAGAAGGCGCACATATCGCAACAATTGAAAAGTTAACCGCTGCCGGTATTCCGGTGATGGGCCATCTCGGCCTTACCCCACAGTCACTTCATCAACTGGGCGGATATCGAGTTCAAGGACGTGAAGATGGTGAGGCAATTCTCCAAGCTGCGCTCGCCCTGGAAAAGGCAGGGGCCTTTGCCATTGTTTTGGAGTTAGTCCCTGCCGAACTTGCTGCGCGGATTACTGCGGTGCTAACTATTCCGACCGTTGGAATTGGCGCTGGCGTTAACTGCGATGCACAAGTCTTGGTTTGGACAGACTTAGTTGGATTAACTGCCAAGCCGCCAAAGTTAGCGAAGGCATATCGCAACTTGCGCCAAGAGATAAAGGGTGCGGCAGAAGAATTTGCCGCCGATGTGCGTGGGGGAACTTTCCCTGGCGCCGAAAATACCTTTAACTAAGCGACGTGTCTGAACCCAAGCCAGAAAATAAGCGCCCTCGCTTTGCAATAGATATAACGCCGCTTGAAAAGTACCCAGATTTTAGAAATTTGTGGGCCTCTGGGCTGGTCACATACCTAGGTTCAATGATCACCTACGTCGCTGTGCCCTTTCAGATCAAGGAGATGACCAACTCATACATCGCAGTTGGGATTTCTGGCCTAGTTGAGATCGTCCCTCTCATTCTCTTTGGACTCTACGGTGGGGTCTTAGCTGATTATGTCGATCGCAAAAAGATGATCTGGGTTACCGAGTTTGCATCCTTAGCCTTAGTCGCAATTTTGTTGGTTAACTCGCTTTCACCCAACCCAAATCTAATTCTTATCTATGTAGTCATCGGGCTTTTTGCCGCAGTCAATGGACTGCAACGTCCAAGTGCCGATGCCATCTTGCCCCGATTGGTCGGCCACGCAGATCTACCGGCGGCAAGTGCGCTGATGTCTCTGCGCTGGCAACTTGGAGTCATCATCGGTCCCTCAATTGGTGGGGTATTAATTGCTACCTATTCAGTTTCGGTTGGTTACATTGCCGATATCGCCACCTTCTTTATTTCACTTGCTTTCTTGACTCGAGTAAAAAGCGTGCCTGCCAATCCAGGGGCGCAAAAGCCATCTCTGGCAGGGTTAATCGAAGGTGTGCGATATGCGTTTAGTCGCCAAGATTTACTTGGAACTTATCTCGTTGATTTAGCAGCGATGTTCTTTGCGATGCCGATTGCACTCTTTCCTTTTTGGGCCGACCAACTTGGTGCGCCTTGGGCCCTTGGACTTCTCTATGCTGCCGGAACTGTTGGCTCCGTTGTAGTAACTCTGACAAGTGGTTGGACTCGCACCTATCGTTTTCACGGGCGGGCGGTAATTTGGGCGGCGATAGGTTGGGGAGCTGCGATCGCATTTGCAGGGCTATCTAACTCTTTGATTCTGGTTCTGCTATTTCTTGCCATGGCCGGGGCGGCAGATATGGTCAGCGCACTTTTCCGTGGCGTTATTTGGAACCAAACAATCCCAGATGGATATCGCGGACGGCTTGCCGGTATCGAACTACTTTCATATTCGATTGGACCACTCGCCGGGCAGATGCGTGCCGCATCAATGGCGGCGGTTACTACATTGAACTTCTCGGTAACTTTCGGAGGGGTTCTCTGCATAGTTTCGGTGGCAATTTTGGCCTTATTCCTACCGAAAATGCGAAAATATGATGCCGAAACCAACGAATTTGCCGTTGCCATGCGAAAAATTCGCGCCGAAAATGAAAATTCGCCAGAAAATGGTCCAAATTCTGAAAAGTAAATCCGAAATTGAGAGTTTGGACCGAAATTTTGAGGAAAAAAATCGGTATTTCGGTAACCGAAATCGTTAAATTTTTCTTAAATGCACAAAATATTTAAAAAATAAATTGCGACACGCACTCCGTTTTTTCGCACTATGTACTAGCAATATTTTGATATATCCGTCAGACTTATCCACGAACAGGTTTGGGTGACGGATCCGAACCATTCCGATAGGAGAAGTACGTGGCCGCAGCTAAGAAAGCAGCACCAAAGAAGCGT
>CANMCL010000074.1 GCA_947496345.1 Actinomycetota bacterium | reverse complement strand
ACTGTCGTTTATTTTGTCTTTACCAAAGGAAATCAACGAGTATCGCAAAACCCTGAATTAACAGTGTTTTACGCATACTTCATTGAAGTATTTATTTAGAAAATGGCTATTAAGGCCATCTTCTGGCATTGACTTATGGCACGCTGTTGAGTTCTCAAGGTACGGATGCGCACTGCGTTTCGGCTTATGACCGATTTTCAGGGCAGACTGCCAAATCTAGTCCATTCACGCGGGCACGGTCAAACCGGCCTAAATGAGGGCTAGATCTGGAAAATGCTGTACGGCCTAAATCGTCCGTTCCACAGCAAGGAGCGTAACTATAGGCGCCTTGGGGTGAGGGGGTCAAATCGGCTGATCCCTTCGGCCAGTGGGATTGGTCATACTCGAAAAAATCAAGAAAATTGCGATATTTATGCGTAAAAATGAGATAAAACGCTGGTGGGGATGGTTTTTAGATCATTTCCACTGCAGCTAGATCGCGCTTACCTTTGCGCAAAACTGCATATTTACCGCATAAAAAGTCACTTTTTTCGGGGGCGAAGTCTTCACCAGAAATCTTTATATTGTTTAAATAAGCACCGCCTTCTTTGACGATGCGTCGGGCCGCGGATTTCGAATCAACGACACCAGTTGCGGCCAGTAGGTCAACCCATGTGGGGATTGGTTCACCTTTTTTAACCGTTGTGCGAGGTAATTCGGCGAGTGCGGATGCAAGGGTTGCTTCGTCTAACTCTGATAACTCTCCCTGACCAAATAAAGCGCGAGCTGCAGCCTCTACGCGATCACAGATATCGGATGAATGAACCAGAGAAGTCAATTCGCGAGCAAGTGCGCGATGTGCCTCTCGCGCCCCTGGGTTTTCGTTATGAGATTTTTCAAGAGTTTCAATTTCACTCTTTGATTTAAATGAGAAAACCTTTAAGAAGTTGACTACATCTTTGTCATCAGTGTTTAACCAGTATTGGAAGAATGCATACGGCGAGGTCATTTCGGGATCTAGCCAGATCGCTCCCCCAGCAGTCTTCCCAAATTTACTGCCATCTGCCTTTGCTAGAAGTGGAATCGTTAGTGCATGGCCGGTTCCGCTTTCAACACGTCGAATCAGATCAAGACCAGCAACAATATTTCCCCATTGATCTGATCCACCAAGTTGAAGTGTGCAATTGAAGCGACGATAGAGTTCCAAGAAGTCGAAGGATTGCAGAACCTGGTATGAGAATTCAGTGTAAGAAATTCCACCACCTTCTAATCGTGATGAAACCGAATCTTTTGCAAGCATTTGGTTAACACTGAAGTGTTTACCGATATCGCGCATGAATTCGATTGCGGAAAGTGGCGCAGTCCAATCTAAATTATTGGCCACGATGGCCGCGTTACCGGTCGCATCAAAATCAAGATACTTGGAAACCTGAGTGCGAATTCGTTCTACCCACGCAGCGACCACATCAGTTGTATTGAGCGAGCGTTCTTCGCTCTTTCCGCTGGGATCTCCAATTAAACCCGTTGCTCCACCGACCAGTGCAATTGGGATATGACCGGCTAACTGAAAACGACGCAGCACAAGAAGGACTACGAGATTTCCTACGTGAAGACTCGGCGCAGTTGGATCAAAACCAATGTAAAGAGTCGTTGGCTTGGATAGCGCTGTAACTAGTGCAGCCTCATCAGTAGATTGAGAAAAAAGACCACGCCATTTGAGGTCATCAATCAGGGCTCTTGATTGTGGAGCAACAGAACTCATTGGCTCATCATCTCGGAAAAAGTGTTGATCTGGGCGGATATTTTCACCTTAGTGGCCTTCGTTTCGGCGGCAGCATCGCTAATTTGTTTCGCTAACGCCGCTCCCCCGGTAGCACCGATGGTTTTGCGTGAAGCGATTGCGCCAGCCACAGTCAATGAATTGCGAACATCGGACGTTAGGGATGGATGAACTCCGAGGAAATCTGAATCGCTAAGTTCGTGAAGTTGCAGCCCTTTCACTTCGCATATTGCGACACACTTACCGGCGGCTTCATGTGCTTGAGCAAATGGAACGCCGGCGCGAACTAGGAAATCCGCGACTTCGGTCGATAAGGAGAATCCTTGTGGCGCGGCGGCGGCCATTTTTTCACGATCAAAGGTGGTTGTTGCAACCATTCCGGTTACGGCAGGAAGAACTAATCGCAAAGTGTCAATTGAATCAAAAAGTGGCTCTTTATCTTCTTGTAGGTCGCGGTTGTAAGCGAATGGCAAACCTTTTAGCATTGCAAGAACGCCGGTTAGATTTCCAATTAAACGACCGGCTTTTCCGCGGGCTAGTTCGGCCACGTCGGGATTCTTCTTCTGTGGCATTATCGAAGAACCTGTTGAGTATGCATCAGCAACGCTTGCCCATCCAAATTCGGATGTTGCCCAGATGCACCACTCTTCACCGATACGTGAGAGATGGACGCCAACCATTGAAATTATGAAGAGCGCCTCTGCAACAAAATCGCGATCTGAAACTCCATCAATGCTATTTGCCGAAGATTCGATAAATCCCAGATCATTGGCTGTTACTTCAGGAGCTAAACCCAGGCCTGAACCGGCTAGCGCACCAGAACCTAGTGGGCTAACCGATGTACGAGCCAACCAATCTGTGATGCGATCAATATCGCGAGCAAAGGCATGAACGTGTTTTGCTAGTTCGTGACCAAATAAAATTGGTTGTGCATGTTGCATATGGGTAAATCCAGGCGCAGGCGCATCGCTGTATTCGGTTGCTTTGGCGATAAGTGCTTCCTGAAGAAGTGTAAGTTGATTGGCAATATCGAGCATGTGATCAATTGCAAATAATTTTAGATCAGTAGCAACTTGATCATTGCGCGAACGACCGGCGCGTAAAGATCCTCCTACCTCGCCAACTTTCTCAGTAAGTCCGCGCTCTAGCGCGCTATGTACATCTTCGTCTCCCGCGTTTGGAAGAAATTTTCCGGAGGCAACCTCTGAAATCAACTCACGTAAACCGGCTTCAATTTTCTTTACTACCTCATCAGTTAATAAAGTTGAACTCTGCAGAACCCTTAAATGGGCCAGCGATGAACGTAAGTCATATGGGGCTAGGCGCCAATCAAAATCAACGCTACGTGAGAGTGCAAAGACGGCGTCGGCTGGTGCATCAGAAAATCGTCCACCCCAGAGCGCCATTATTTTCTCACCTTCCGATTATTGTTCGATTTCTTTTCTGATCTACCGAATGAGAGCAATTCTTTCGCTAATTCCGCTCCGCCGTTGGACTTCTTGGATACAACTAAAACCGTGTCGTCACCAGCGATTGTGCCGATAATGCTGGAGATCCCTGAATTATCTAATGAACTGGCAAGGAACTGTGCTCCACCAGGTGGAGTGCGGACAACTGCCAAATTCCCAGAGGATTCAACTGAGAGAATTAAATCGGCAGGCACTGGCATTGATTTTGAAATTGCGCCATCCGAAGAAGTGCCAATTTGGTAGATGAGTTCCCCGAACTCATTACGAGATCGCACAGCACCAACTTCTTCTAAATCGCGGCTAGCCGTTGCTTGAGTAACGGCAAAGCCTGCCTTCTTTAGAAGTTTTACCAAATCAGATTGTGAATGAACCACGCCTGCTTTGATCAATGAGATCGCCTTTGAACGACGCGCGGAAACCGATGATGAGTTAAGAACCTTAGCCACGTTCTACCTCCTGCATACACTGAGTAAAAACACTTATGAATCTATCAATTTGAACTTTGGAGACTGTTAAAGCAGGTGCGATTCGAATCGTTTCGTCATTCGGCGCATTAACCAAGATCCCGCGATCTGACAATTTCGCCGCTAAGGCTTTTGCATAGCCACCATCTAGACCGATACCCAAAAGCAAACCTCGTCCTCGAACTTCGGTTACTCCCCTAATCGCACCTAGTTTAATTGTCAGCCGTTTTTCATAACTCTTAGCTGAAACCATTAAACGATTCTTGGTGATGAATTCAATCGCAGCGAGACCAGCCGCAGCGGCAACTGGGTTACCGCCAAAAGTTGTACCGTGTTCACCAGGTGCAAATTGTGGACAGTTACTACCTAAAGAAATCATCGCGCCGAGAGGTAGGCCACCACCTAAACCTTTTGCCAAGGTGATTACATCAGGGCGAATCTTTTCCTCTTCATATCCAAACCAGGTTCCAGTACGCCCAATTCCTGTCTGCACGCAATCAAATACCAACAGAACTCCATGTTCACTGCACAGATCTCTTAATTGTTTTAGGTATCCGAATGGAGGAACGATGACGCCTGCTTCACCCATTATTGGTTCCACAATTACCATTGCAGTTTTTTTATTCACCGCTTTGCGCATAGCTGAGACGTCACCAAAAGTTACGTGCTTAATGTTTTTCACAAGGGGTTTAAAGGGATTACGTTTACTTGGTTGCCCAGTGAGAGAAAGCGCTCCCATAGTTCTACCGTGGAATGAACCAGTGGTGGCGACGATCTTTGTGCGTCCAGTTTTGCGCGATAACTTCAGCGCTGCTTCGTTCGCTTCCGCCCCTGAATTGCAGAAAAAGATTCGTGCTGTGTTATCTCCGGTCAACTCTTGCAACTTTGCAGCAAGTGCGATTCCCGAAGGGTGGCTGTAAAAATTACTTACGTGACCAAGGGTTGCGATTTGTTTAGATACCGCACGGACTATCACTGGATGCGCGTGACCCAAGACATTGGTCGCAATTCCTCCGAGAAAGTCCAGGTACTTCTTACCCAAGGTGTCGGTTACAACCAGGCCCTTTCCAGATTTCAAGGTGATAGTCGGAACACCGTAATTACCCTGCATTACATCGCTCCAACTAATATTTCTCGTTTTCGCTGCGCTCATTTGGTCACCAACGTTCCTCCGTTATTGCCCAACGCCGCAGCGAAGGCTGATGGATCGGTTCCATCGACAATTCTCACGGCACTTGCACCACCTTTAATTGCATCCAAGCAAGCCTGAACTTTTGGCGCCATTCCCTGCGCGAATGTTCCTTTGATCGCATTCAATTCCGTAGCTGTAATCTCCGAAATCAATGAAGCGGTATCTGGCCAAGAACGATAAATTCCAGCGACATCAGTCATAATGATTAAACATTGCGCATCAAGAGCACCTGCAATTGCCGCGGCTGCTAGATCAGCATTGACGTTAAGGCCTGACTTGAAACTCTC
>CANMCL010000073.1 GCA_947496345.1 Actinomycetota bacterium | reverse complement strand
TGCGTTCTTCAAGTTCTGGATCAAGAATGACCATTAATTCATAGTGACGCATGCGTTAACCCGACCTCCTCTGGACTAAGACGGCCACGGTATTTCCGTGACAGGAGGGTTAGTGCTTCAACGTTTTGGCCCCCGAAGGGAGCCTGGCGCTGAAGGGTTAAGGGTACGCGTTGCCGCTTTCAAAGAGAAATTCACGCAGGGATCTGTGGGCAAGAGGCCCCTGGGTGCCGCCAGCCAGCCCGCGCCGGACGAAGATCGCGACCAGATAGATAGTGGCGGCTATTCGAAGCAAGGTAATTAGCGCGTATCCGTAAAGCGGCAAACCAAACTTTGCACCAGTTACGCCGGCGAGATGTTGCCAAATTGCGATGTGATAAATAACTTCTGCGCCTTGCCAGATCCAGAACGCATGTAAGTCGCGTTTATCGGAAAGTGCGATGACGGCGAGTGGAATTAACCATAAAGCATATTGCGGTGAATAAACCTTGCTGGCACACATGACTGTAGCTATAACTATAAAACTTAGAGCTGCAAGCGATGGTGTATTCCGTAGTTCGAGAATGTATATCGCGATCGCAGCGAATCCAATTAGTAAAAATAATATTGATAAGTAATTCAAGCTCGGTAAATTAACGCCCAGTGATGTCAGGGCATACCAAAGGGATCCCCAATCAGAGCCGCGCGATAAATTCAATTGATAAAAACGTAGCCATCCTTCGGGAGTGGTTAAGTAAACCGGCAAGTTAATTGCCGCAAAAGTGAAGAAGGTGATCGCTAGATATCGAATTGAGCTACGTAATTGATTGCGACGCATAAAAATAAATATGATGGGGAAGAGCAAGAAGATCGGCATAAATTTTGTAGAAATTGATATTCCAAGTGCAAGAGCACTCAGATCTAGTTTCTTACGATCAAACCAGTAAATCGCCCCAACCATTGAAATAATTGCCCATAGATCCCAGTTGATGTAGAGCGATGCAATTCCTGCCGGAGCCAGTGGGTATAAGTAAGAAAACTCTGGTCGCCATTTAAAGATAATCAGCGAGATAACTATAAATAGAAGTGCAAGAAAAAATATATTTATGTAGAAATATTTATTTACTGAACCATCGCCACTTGGAGTTATCTGCGCCAGACCCCACATTATTGTTCCAGTAACGACTGGATATTCCACAGAGTCTGCTCCATTTGAATAGGCCCAATCGCCTTTAGATAGGCCTCTTTCACCAAATAAAGCGGGTATATCCGAATAGCAGGCGTGAATGTATTGATCAGGTGTAGCCCAACCGGAACTTTCGCAGCTATTAAATTTTGCAAAACTAATTAGCGAAGCAAAAAGCGCAAGAGCAATTATCACTCTGCTTTTTGCTTGCAACACTTACTTCGGTTTTCTCTCTTGAATTCCGCCGCTAGTCATAACAATTGGTTCGAGCCCACCCACATTTGCTGGGGCAGGAAAACTCATTATTGGCTCACCTTTGAGCGCACCCTTCATAAACGCGGTCCAAATTCGTGCCGGGAAAGTTCCGCCTGTAACAGAAGTTAAGCCACCAATTCCATTGAGTGATTCTGATGCGCTATCGCGGAAGAGGGCAACGGATGCGGCAAGTTGTGGCGTGTATGCGCTAAACCAAGCCGATGCATTTGATTGGCTCGTTCCAGTTTTACCAGCGGCTGGTCGACCCAGTTTTAGCGCAGCAGAACCAGTTCCACCAGTTACTGTCGCTTTAAGCGCGTATGTTAAATCTGCCATTACATCTTTAGAAAATACTTCCTGCGTTTGTGATTCTCCTTCAAAGAGAACGCCTTTATTTGGTCCAGTAACCGATGCGATCAAATAAGGTTTTGAGTAAATACCTTGGGCCGCGAAAGTTGCGTAAGCACTCGCTACATCCATAACGTGCGGACTAGCGACACCAAGCACAACAGATGGCGCAGGAACCATTGCGATCGACTCAGGAATTCCGGCGCGACGTGCGACATCTATAACTTTCTCTAGCCCTGCAAACTGTCCCAGTGGGACAAATACTGTATTTACTGAGTGCTTTGTCGCCTCCAATAAATCAATTTGGCCCCAACCTTCATTACCGTAATTGGAAACTTCATACGGTTTGCCAAGATCATCAAATGTTTGCGGTGAATCGCCATTCCACATTGATGTAAGTGGAATTCCCGCTTCAAGGGCTGCAATTATTGCAAAAGGCTTAAAAGTAGAGCCGGCTAGCGCAATTGACTGTGTTGCATCATTTAACTGGCGCTCTAAATAATCAGCACCGCCGTACATCGCGATTATTTCTCCTGTGCCGGGGCGAATTGCAGCGAGTCCAATATGCAAATTATCGGGCGCTTTCTTTGGATAAAGCTTTGTTACTGCATCTACCGCTGATTGTTGTGCGCGTTGATCTAAGGTTGTTTTAATAACCAGTCCACCAACTAGAAGTTGATCTTCGCTAAATCCGAGTTTGCCCATCTCTTTTTGCACTGCCGCAACTATGTGTCCTTTAGGACCACTGAGTTGTCCAGATTTAGTTCGTGGGATAACGGTTGGGAATTTTGTCTTGGCTGCCTCTTCAGGTGTTATCCATTCCTTATCAAGCATTCCATTTATCACATACTGGTATCTATTTTTTAGACGTTCTTCATTCTCTTCGGAAAGTGAAGGATCGTAATATCCAGGTGAGCGCAAAATACTTGCAATGACAGCTATCTGCGAAAGAGATAACTGGTCTGCGTTGCGATTGAAATATTGTTGTGAAGCGGTTTGCACGCCATAAGAACCGCGACCAAAGTAAATAGTATTTAGATAGTTTTCTAGGATTTGATCTTTTGAAAGTGAATTTTCCAGCTTTAGGGAGATTACAAGTTCTTTAATTTTTCGCTGAATTGTTCGACTCGGTGACAAGAAGGCGGTCTTGGCATATTGCTGCGTGATTGTGGATCCACCTTCGGCATTTAGCGAACCTGACTTTAAATTGTTTATGAGCGCGCGCGAAATACCTGTAATGCTAAATGCTTTATTGGAATAAAAATTACGATCTTCGGCGGCCATTACCGCATTTCGCAAATCTAAAGGAATTTTTGCAAGAGGCAATATCTGCCGGTTCTGCGATCCGATGCGGCCAATTTCTTCACCGTTTGAATATTGAATGATTGTGGATTGACTATTTACATAAGCATTCGGATCCGGAATAGAAACGGTAAACCAAGCGAATGCAAAGAGTGTTGAGCCTGCAATAAAGCCGAAGCCGGCCAGGAAAATGGCGGCGCGAATAAGCTTTCTGCGGATCATTTCTAAAGGTTACCCTTTAACCCAATCTTCATCTTCCAAGGTGCGCACTCGACGGGGTGGCTTTCTCTCGGATCCATCGCCTAATAGGTAGGAGGCACAGAGATGGTTCCAGGAGCAATCGCGGCAGACTTCGACGATATACACCGCGAATTCTCCGAATTCTTTCTCCATTTCGAGTAATTCAATTTCGGTCTTAATGCGACCTGAGAATTGACCAAGTTGATCGCCGAATGTGTAACGCAGTTCAACTAAGGAATCTTTTTTACAGACTGGACACTTACGTGAAGTTTTTTCACCGTGGTATTTCGCCGCTCTAATTAAATATGGATCGGCATCGCAGGCATCTACTACCCCACGAAACAACGCCAATAAGGTGGCGCGCTTATCGAGTGAATAATCGATGAACGCTCGCTTAGATTTCATAATAGGAGAAGGATAAACCCCTTTTGAGTACTTCGCCCGACTACCCTTTAACTATGAACGTCTGGCAACTTCTAACAGATCGTAAGTTTTCGAGGTTGTTGCGCGTTCGCTGGACTGGCCAAATGACCGATGGGGTATTTCAAAGCGCATTAGCATCTTTCGTTATCTTCTCTCCGGAACGCCAAGCCGACGCCTTAAGCGCCGCTCTTGCATTTGCAGTTGTACTACTTCCATATTCAATAGTTGGGCCATTCGTTGGAACAATTCTAGATCGCGTTTCCAGACAGCGGGCAATTGCATATTCAAATTTAGTTCGTGCACTAACGCTTACTGTGGTTTCTTTTTTGATTTTTGAAGGACAGACTGGGATTGAATTAACGATATTTGTTTTGGTGGCATTTGGCGTTAATCGTTTAATTCTTGCTGGGCTTTCTGCCGGCATACCTTTAATGATTGAAAGCAAATCGTTAATCACTGCAAATGCTTTAGCGGTGACCGGTGGTTCTGTATGGGTGGTCTTGGGCGGTGGTATCGGGTTGGGTTTGCGCCAGTTATTGGATGGCGTAACGACGGCAGATCACGCCGATGGATACATAATCTTGGTTGGTGCGCTCGGTTATCTCCTTACCGCGCTCTTCGCCGCAACTTTAAAAAGGCGAGAGATTGGTCCCCTTGATCACGAGATAAAGAACGCTAGTTTTTCACAAGGTTTAATTGAAATGCGTGAAGGAATTAAATTCTTGCGTCAAAATCTTGATACAGCGCGTGGCATTGCTGCAGTGGCTGTGCATCGTGGCGGAATAACTGCTTTAACTTTAATTGCCTTGTTATTGGAGCGAAATACTTTTCACGATCCCGCCGATAATGAAGCCGGGCTAGCGGGGCTAAGTTTTGTTCTTACGGTCGCAGCATGTGGATTTGTAGTTGGCGCAGTAATTGCGCCTTACGGTGTGCGTAAAGTTGGAAGACATCGTTGGATGAGATTTGCGATGGCGGCGAGTACTTTAGGTCCACTCTTTATTGTCTTTACCCGCACTCCGCTGACTTTAACTTGCGCTGGGTTTGTCACCGCTTTATTCGGCCAAAGTTTAAAAGTAACCAACGATGCCTTGGTGCAATCAAAAATTGATGATATTTACCGTGGCCGAGTATTTTCTGTCTACGATGTAGTTGTTAATGGAGCAATTGTTTCGGGGGCGGTTATCGCAGCGCTATTGCTTCCAAATTCAGGAGATGCGTTCTTAGTTCCGTTAATAGTGGCAATCTTGTATCTAACTGCGGGTCTGCGCTTACTTCGCGGACGGGTTTTCTTTGCTCCACCAGTCAAGTAGCTCTTTCGTCGCACGCTCTTGACCAAGTGGGCCATTCTCCAAACGTAGCTCTAAGAGAAAATCTAACGCTTTACCTACCGCGGCAGATGGTTTGATGTTTAACAACTCCATTACTTGTGCACCATCTAAATCGGGACGAATTTTCGATAACTCTTCTTCTTCCATTAATTTCGCGATACGTGCTTCCAGGCTGTCGTAAACCTTCGCTAAGC
>CANMCL010000072.1 GCA_947496345.1 Actinomycetota bacterium | reverse complement strand
CTTGCAAGGGAACAGTTGCTAAAATCGGTTGGAAGAGTGGCTAACATGCAGGGATGCGAATGATGTGTTCTGCGCCGACAACTTCTGCGCCTTCATGTGCAATCACTATAACTCGCGCACCGCGCGCTTTTACTTCTTGGATATTGCTCAGCATCTTCTCATCGAGTGCGTGATCATTTCCCGAAGGCAGAATTGCAATAACTGGTGTGCCTTTATCTTTATCGATCAGCGCGATTGAGCCATGCTTTAACTCGCCACCGGCAAATCCTTCGGCGTGAATATAGGCCAACTCCTTTAACTTCAGCGCGCCTTCAAGTACGACGGGATAACCGATATTGCGGCCAATAAATAAAACTGTCTCTGACTTAGCAAAGGTGCGGGTTAAAGCGCGAAGTGGTTCTACTGTTTCTAGGATTTGTTCAATCTTGCCCGGAAGTTCGAGCATTTCATTGTAGAGATCGTGTACCTGATCATCACTTAGCTCGCCGCGAACTTGGGCTAAGTGCAGCGCAATTAAATCAACGGCAACGATCTGGGTGAGTAAAGCCTTAGTCGATGCAACTGCAATTTCCGGGCCAGCGTGTGTGTAAAGCACCGCATCTGATTCGCGCGGAATCGTGGAGCTATTGGTATTGCAGATAGCAAGTACTCGCGCACCCGCTGCTTTGGCATGGCGAATCGCCATCAAAGTATCCATCGTCTCACCGGATTGCGAGATTGCAATTACCAAGGTGCTGGAATCAATAATCGGATCGCGGTAACGGTATTCGCTGGCGATTTCTACTTCTACTGAAATCTTCGCCCACTTTTCAATTACATACTTTGCGATCATTCCTGCGTGATAAGCCGTACCGCAAGCAATCACCACAATTTTCTTTAGCGCCTTTATTTCGGCATCCGACATATGTAATTCATCTAATTCAATTTTGCCGTTATCGGTTAAGCGACCAATTAAAGTGTCGGCAACCGCCTTTGGCTGTTCAAAGATTTCTTTGAGCATAAAGTGTGCGTATCCACCCTTTTGAGCAGAGGCGGAATCCCAAGTAATTGCATACTCCTTTGGATCAATCGCTTTCCCATCCAAGCCGATAATCGAAATTCCTGCTGGAGTCATCGTGATAATTTCATCTTGCCCGAGTTCAACCGCACGCTTGGTGTAATCAATAAATGCCGCAACATCTGATGCCATAAAGTTTTCACCATCGCCTAGGCCAACAACCAAAGGTGAATTGCGGCGAACCCCAACGATTGTCTCGGGTGCATCTGCGTGAACAGCCACCAAGGTAAATGAACCACGCAGACGACTTACCGCCTCACGCATTGCTTGCGTTAGATCGCCGTTATGGGATTTACGAAGTTCAGAAAGTAGGTGCGCTACAGATTCAGTATCGGTATCAGATGAAAAAGAGTGTCCGCGCGCTTGCAGTTCTGCCTTTAACTCAGAATAGTTTTCAATAATTCCATTATGGATAACGGCTAATTTGCCTTCGTTATCGGTGTGTGGATGTGCGTTGCGATCAGTTGGCCCACCGTGTGTTGCCCAGCGTGTGTGACCGATTCCAGAATGAACAACCGGCATATTTGCAGGAAGCGCGCCTTCGAGATTGGCTAACTTACCGGCACGCTTTTCAATAAAGAGCGCACCTGATGTTCCTAGTGCGATACCGGCTGAGTCATAACCGCGATATTCGAGGCGACGCAAACCTTCAATTAAAGGAGTAATTGCAGACTGTGGCCCTGTGTAACCCACAATTCCGCACACTTGTTTTTTACCCCAGCTCTGCTTGAACGACCTTCGCAAGGTCATTTGCTATTTCGCTCGCTAGGTTATCACTCTGTGCCTCAACCATCACGCGGACAAGCGGTTCGGTGCCAGATGCTCTTAGTAAAATACGTCCATGCTCGCCAAGTTTTGCTTCAGCGGCTAGAACCGCCGCCTTAATTGCAGCAGATTGATCTAACTTATCTTTAGCCACATTTTTAACATTTACAAGTACTTGCGGAAAGCGAACCATCGCAGATGCTAGCTCTTGCAAAGTCTTTCCGGACTTAACAACTTCTTGCGCCAAAGCAAGTGCGGTAAGTGTTCCATCACCAGTAGTTGCGAAATCACGCATAATCAAATGACCAGATTGTTCGCCACCAAGTGAGAAGCCTTTTTCGATCATCTTCTCTAAAACATAACGATCGCCAACAGCAGTTGTTTCAACTTTTATCCCAGCATCTTTCATAGCGTGAAGAAATCCCAAATTACTCATCACTGTTGCAACAATTGTGTCGGCCTTTAAAGATCCTGATGCTTTAAATCCGCGCGCCAGTATTGTCATAATTACATCGCCATCGATTTCAGCGCCGTGGGCATCAATTGCTAAGACGCGATCGGCATCGCCATCGTGGGCTACGCCAAAGTCTGCGCCCTCGCGCAATACTGCAGTTCGCAATTGTTCTAAGTGGGTGGAACCGCAACCATCGTTGATATTCCAACCATTTGGGGCATCAAATATTGAAACTACTTCTGCCCCGGCGCGACGGTAGGCCTCCGGTGAAACAGTTGAAGCCGCACCATTTGCGCAATCAACAACAATCTTCAAACCTTTAAGTGGAGTTTTAACCGAAGATAACAGGTGCTTTAAATATCTTTCGCGAGCGCTCTCGTCAACAATTGCTCGACCAACGCCGTTGCCGGTTGGACGCTCCCATGGCTCACCAACGCGCGCTTCAATGGCTGCCTCAATGGCATCATCTAACTTGCCGCCACCGCGTGAGAATAATTTGATTCCGTTATCTGGGGCTGGGTTATGCGATGCCGAAATCATTACACCTAAGTCAGCGCCTGATTCAGCTACTAAATGTGCGATTGCAGGAGTTGGTAGAACACCAACACGATAAACATCAACACCGGCGCTAGTTAAACCAGCAACAACGGCTGCTTCTAGGAATTCTCCTGATGCACGCGAATCTTGGCCGACAACGGCTTTAGGGCGGTGTGATTTATCTGGATTTGTTTCAACGAGAATATGTGCAGCAGCAACAGCAACGTCGAGTGCTAATTCAGCGGTGAGATCACGATTGGCTAAGCCACGTATTCCATCGGTTCCAAAGAGTGCCACTGCTGTTCTGCGGCCCTTAAGAATTAACGCTTGCTGTATTGCGAACGCTTACGGGCCTTCTTCAGACCGTACTTCTTGCGCTCGATAACACGTGCATCACGTGAAAGGAATCCAGCTTTCTTAAGCGCTGGACGGTGTGCATCAACATCGATCTCGTTAAGTGAACGTGCAACGCCTAAGCGAAGTGCGCCAGCTTGACCAGAAACTCCGCCACCGTTGATACGTGCGAAAACATCGTATTGATTTTCAGCACCAACAGTGCGGAAAGGCTCTGAAACTAATTGTTGGTGAACTTTATTTGGGAAGTAATTCTCAAGTGTCTTACCGTTAACAACCCAACGACCTGTGCCAGGTACTAGGCGAACGCGAGCAACTGCTTCTTTACGACGACCGGTTCCTGCGCCAGGTGCCTTGATTGCTGGGCGGTTGGTTGCAGGTGCTGGTGAAGATGAAGAGTAAGAAGTAGGAACTTCGTTCTCGTCTAGATCTGAAACTTCGTTATAAGTTGTATCTGACATTTGTTATAGGTCCCTTACTTTGCGATCTGTGAAACTTGAGTGAATACATATGGAGTTGGTGCTTGAGCGCCGTGTGGGTGCTCTGGACCTGCATAAACTTTTAGCTTTGATGCAACTTGCTGGCCAAGACGGTTCTTAGGAAGCATTCCCTTGATCGCTTTTTCAACTAAACGTGTTGGGTGCTTTTCAATTAGCTCACCGTAAACAGTTGAGCGAAGACCGCCTGGGAAACCTGAGTGGCGGTGTTCAAACTTTGATAGCGCTTTGTTGCCAGAGAGTGCGATCTTCTCGGCGTTGATGATTACTACGAAGTCGCCCATATCCATGTGCGGTGCGAATGTCGCCTTGTGCTTACCGCGAAGAAGAACTGCAGCATGTGTTGCAAGGCGGCCAAGAACTACATCTTGTGCATCGATGACGTGCCATTTACGGACGGCGTCTCCGGCCTTAGGGCTATATGTGCGCATGCTTTATTACCTTCTTCTTTTTTAGATCTAGTTGGTTAACGCTTGGGGACTTGCCTTCGGCGCCGATTCTGGCGCAGGGGATGAACTTTACCTTTCATACGTGAACGGGTCAAAATGGCCTATTTCCACGCATGGGGGCGAAATATCAGCGCAATATCAGCGGGATTTCACCCATTAATTGGCTTCTTCTTCACGCCGGGCGATGGTCTTAGCCGCCCGTTCTAAAAGCTCTGCATCATCTGGGTAATCGACTTTATATAGCGATAAACCGCGCGCTGGAAATACTAGCGAATCACTTACCCGCTCTTTATTTTCTAGCAGCGTTGAGATCCAACTCGCATCTTTGCGTCCATCTGCCACGCAAACAATTGCCCCAACCAAGTTACGGACCATTGAATAACAGAAGGCATCGGCAACAACGTCGGCGATCAAGACGCCTTGGTTATCGCGGCGCCAGGAATAGGTTTCTAAGGTGCGGATAGTTGTTGCACCTTCACGGAATTTACAGAATGCGGCGTAATCGTGGGTGCCTAGAAGCAAAGCGCTCGCCTGATTCATTACTTCTACATCGAGTGGGCGATACCAAGATTCAGTGTTAAAGCGCGCCAGCGGTGGGATAACTCTGTTTTCATCCAAGATGCGGTATTCGTAATAACGGCGCAGCGCTGAAAATCGGGCATGAAATGCTGGCGGCGCAATAGTTATTTGATTGATGCGAATATCTTCATCGAGAATGCGATTTAACTTATAAGCCAGATCAGTTAACTCCAGGGACTCTGGAAGATCTACGTGGATGACTTGGCCGGTTGCGTGAACCCCAGCATCGGTGCGGCCGGCGACAATAGTTTCGGCCTTTGCTTGTGCGACAGTGCTGATCGCATCTTCAACGCTTTGTTGCACTGTGCGGCGATCAGGTTGGATCCCCCAACCCGAAAAATTGGTGCCATCGTAGGAAATATCAAGGCGTAAACGACGAAACCCACTCTCGGGATAGAGAGTGGGCTCGGTCATTTAATTTCGGATGTTAACTAAGAATTAGTTATCTTTCTCAGTTAGAACTTCGATAACTGCCATTGGTGCGTTATCGCCCTTGCGAGGACCGATCTTGGTGATACGTGTGTATCCACCTTGACGAGTTGCAAAGCGTGGACCGATTTCAGTAAAGAGTGTGTGAACAA
>CANMCL010000071.1 GCA_947496345.1 Actinomycetota bacterium | reverse complement strand
ATTCACTGATATCGCTAGGTTCATTAACTGCATTTGGTTGGTCTATTTACGCTAACGCGACCGGTACCGGTGATGTTTACACAGAAGTTGCTGCTGGTGTTCTGCTCTTTGTAATTCTGGGCCGACACCTGGAATCACGAGCAAAGCGTCGTGCCAGCACCGCTTTATCTACTCTGCTCTCTTTGGGTGCGAAAGAAGTAACCGTTCTGCGCAATGGGCTAGAAGTGATTATTCCGATCTCAGAACTTGCTATCGGCGATGACTTTATTGTTAAACCGGGAGCCCGCGTTGCAACTGATGGATTGGTAATTTCAGGAACGTCATCGGTTAATAACTCAATGTTAACTGGAGAATCTGTACCAATTGAAGTTTCCCCTGGCGCTCGCGTAATCGGGGCGTCACTTAATAACAATGGGCGAATAATTGTTAGAGCAACGCGCATTGGCAGTGATACTGAACTAGCACGCATCACTGCAATGGTGGTTCAAGCACAGGGAGAAAAAGCCCCGATCCAAAGAGTTGCAGATCGGATTGCTGCAGTCTTTGTTCCAATTGTTACCTTGCTGGCAATCGCAACTTTCTTTGCTTGGTATTACTTAGGAAATGATGGTGCTGGGTCATCTTTGGCGCAATCAATTCAGATCGCAATTACCGTTCTTGTAATCGCCTGCCCTTGCGCACTTGGCTTAGCCACTCCAGTTGCTCTCTTAGTTGCATCAGGGCGTGGCGCATCTCGTGGAATCGTCTTACGCCAACCGCGCGTACTGGAACTTGCTCGTAAAGTAGATGTTGTCGTCCTTGATAAGACTGGAACTCTCACCACGGGTGTCATGAAAGTTCACGATGCAACAATTCCAACTAGCGCACATAAAGTATTGGGCTCTACTTATGCAAGTGTGTTAAATGAGAAAACGATTTTATCTTCTGCACTTTCTTTGGAGCTAGCAAATGACCATCCAGTCGGTCAGGCGATTGTTTCGCACGCCCTAGCAAGTGGCGCTACCCGCCACGAAGTCGTGGAGTTCACACAAACACCTGGTGCAGGAGTTGCCGGTCGCGTTCTGCTCGGATCTATTTCACCTGTTGTTCTTATTGGAACACCGAAAGCAATTGCCCACAGCACAACCACATTTGATCCAGGGATTGCAGAAGCGATTGCACGTGGTGAAGAAGCGGGCTTATCTGTTGCTGTTCTTGCTTGGGATGGAGTCGCAATTGCAGTCTTTGCAGTCGGCGACCAAGTAAAATCTGATGCTGCCGCAACAATCGCTGCTTTAATTGAAAACGGTGCAACACCTTGGTTGGTAACCGGCGATAACGAAGAGAGTGCGGGCGCAATCGCACGTTTGGTCGGAATCAAGGGCGAGAATGTAATTGCTCGCGCACTACCTGACGAGAAGTTAGCGCGAGTGACTGCGCTAAAAGATGCTGGCCACACTGTTTTGATGATTGGCGATGGAATTAACGATGCCGCAGCCCTTGCCGCCGCAGATTTGAGTATGGCGATGGGAACTGGCACGGATACTGCGATTTCAAGCGCAGATATTACGCTGATGCGCCCCGAACTTATGAGCGTTGTCGATGCGCTAACGCTTTCAAAGCGCACCTTGCGAACCATTAAATCTAACTTAGTTTGGGCTTTTGCTTATAACGTAATTGGAATACCTATCGCAGCCGCAGGTTTGTTAACACCGATGTATGCGGCGGGAGCAATGGCCATTAGCTCGTTATTTGTTGTTACAAACTCTTTAAGAATTAGGTAGTACTACTTGAGTCTGAAGCTGGGATACTTATCTGTGACTAGCAAGAGCATGTAACCCTGAACACGGTTCCAGTATGCGATTGTGCCAAAGACAATTTCACCGGCCCAACGAGGGTACTTGCCTGTAATTGA
This sequence comes from Actinomycetota bacterium, assembly GCA_947496345.1. The sequence goes on along the minus strand of CANMCL010000071.1, from coordinate 3,413 downwards.
TGTTTGCACCCAAGCAATTACTGTCACAACCAATGAAATTAACAAGTAAACAATTCCGACGATGTAATGTGGAATAGCTAAGATCCACTTAACTAGCGGAAGCCAACGGTTTAATTCTTTTCCACCATCTACATCAGGAAATACAACTGAGACTTTTGAGCTTGCTTCAATTGAAGGATATTTATCATTTAAAATCAAAACGTAAGCGGCTAATCGGGTTGAAAGTTCGATGAGAGCGTGATTGAAAGTTAATACATAGCTTGGATATTTTCCGCGAAAGAGCAGCGCCAAGATAGTTGGGAGAACAATTAACCCGGCGGTACCGGCTGCCCAGCTCTCGCTTTCACTAAAGGACGACTGAGCAAAAGTTGCCACAAAAATGATTACCGGGAAGGCGAGAATGCCACGCCAAAAAACGGTGGTGCGATTGCGATCTTTATGCTTGATATTGATCTCTGTTTTAACGTGCTTAGCCATATCAATACCTATTTCTAGTAGCGGGGGCAGGATTTGAACCTACGACCTCTGGGTTATGAGCCCAGCGAGCTACCGAGCTGCTCCACCCCGCGTCGGAAGTGTCAGTCTAAAGGGTGGGCAAGTAATAGCCAAATCCGCCTATTTAGCGAATGAGAATTACTGACGACCTTCTGCAGCAATAGCAGCAGCAAGTGCAGCCTTTAGGCGATCTTGCGCACGTCCATACGCTGCAAAATCTCCCTTAGCAAGTGCTGCATTTCCATCAGCAATTGCTTGCTTTGCACTTTGCAGCGCAGACTTCAAATCTGCAGATGCATTGTCAGTCGTTGAAGTAGTTGGAGTACCTGAAGAAGAAGTTCCGGAGTTTCCACCAAATACTTGATCAAGTGCGCCCTTTAGCGAACTATCGAAACCGATTACATCACCAAATGAGACGAGCACTTTCTGCAGAAGTGGATAAGCCGCAGTGTTAGCAGTTGCTCTTACATATACCGGTTGAACATAAAGCAGACCGCCACCAACTGGAAGCGTCAGCAAGTTACCTAGCACTACATCTGAACCACCTTGGCGAAGCAAGGAGAGCGAGTTAGCAACTTCTGGTTTCGCTTCAAAGTTAGATGCAACTTGTGAAGGTCCGGCAACGTTTGTACTGCGAGGAAGTTGCAGTACCGTAATTTTTCCGTAATTCGGACCGTTATTTGAATCAACAACTGCAAATGCAGATAAGTTTTCACGACCACCACGTGGAACAAATGGTGTAGTCAAAGTAAATGTCGGCTTATCTGAACCTGGCATTTCTAGCGTCATGTAATAAGGAGGTTGCGCTCCTGCATTGGCACCGAATGTTGAAGGATCGCGAGGCACGCGCCAGAAATCTTGTCCGCCATAGAAAGCTGAAGCAGTCTGCACGTGGTACGAGCTAAGCACATCGCGTTGTACACGGAAGAGATCTTCTGGGTAACGAATATGCTCAAGAAGTTGAGGCGACATCTTGCTCTTTGGCGTAACAGTATTTGGGAAAGCTTTCATCCAAGTCTTCAGTACTGGATCCTTCTCATCCCACTGGTAGAGAACAACTGTTCCGTCATAGGCGTCAACAGTGGCTTTTACAGAGTTTCGGATGTAGTTGATATTTCTATTTGTCTGAGCGGTTATCGCGGCAGAGTTGGTAGTTAGCGCATCTGTCGTTGCGGTGCTCAGTGATGTTGTCTGTGAATATGGATATCCCGCACTCGTTGTATACCCATCGATGATCCATTGAATCTTGCCATCAACAATTGCTGGGTATGGATCTCCATCTAGGGTTAGCCAAGGTGCGACCTTGGCTACGCGCTCACGAGGCGAACGGTTGTAGAGAATCTTTGATTCCGAGTTGATCAAATTTGAAAGAACAATGCGTTGTTCTTGATATTGAATAGCGAAGAGCAACTTCTTAAATAAGCCACCCATTGGTACGCCACCATCACCGGTGTAGGTGTAATTCTTCTGACCATTTTCTGATGCATCATCTGGATAGTCGAATTCAACTGGCGTATCAGTCTTAGGTCCGCCGATGATTGAATAATCAGGAACGTTCTCACCGAAGTAGATACGTGGTTGGAATTTTCCAAGTCCTGTTGTTGGTGGCAAATCTCCAACCAAGAAGGTTGGCTTGCCATCGGAGTCAACGCTATTTCCAAATGCGGAGACAAAACCAAAACCGTGGGTGTAGACCAAATGGTCGTTAATCCAGTTACGACTTGGGTTGCCATCGATATTGAGTTCGCGAACTGCAACAACCACATCGCGCTGTACTCCATTTACGGTGTAACGATCAATATCTAGAGATTCTGGGAATGTGTAGTAAGGCTTGATTTGTTGCAACTGGCGGAAAGTCGCAGAAAGAACGTTTGGATCCATCAAACGAATATTTGCAATTGTTGCCGCATCGTTTGCTAATTGGCCAGAGTTTGTAGAAACCGTGGCTTGATAATCCTTCATCTCGACATCGGCAATGCCATATGCATCGCGCGTTGACTCGATATTGCGCTGAATAAATGGGGCTTCCTTGGAAGATTCAGATGGCTTTACCTGGAACTGTTGAATCGCACCAGGGTAAACACCTGCGATCAGCACAGACGCTCCAACCATCAAAGCGGTTCCGGCGGCAGGCAAGACCAGAGATTTACGGACAATATTTGCAAAGAAGAGAAGTGAACAGATAACCGCGATTGCTGCCAAAATTGATTTCGCCGGCAAAGTTGCATTTACATCCGTGTAGGTGAGACCAGTAATCAATCTGCTTTCTTTTAACGCCAGTGCATAACGATCAAACCAATATGCCACAGCCTTAACTAGAACAATTAAGCCGAGAAGTATGGAGAGCTGAACGCGCGCGGCAACGGATATCCGATCAGTGCGTAGCTGTGGACGAATTCCACCATAAATGTAATGAACTGCAACGCTTGCAAGAGTTGCCAGGATTAAAGTTGAGATTGCCCAACCAATAAGTGTTTGTAGGAATGGCAAACGGAAGGCAAAGAATGAGATATCCATTCCGAATTGCGGATCTTTAATCCCGAAATCTGTCGAGTTTCTAAATTGCAACCAAGAGCCCCAGAGTTGAACACCGCTGGTTCCGCCAAAGTAGAAGAGAACTAGCGCAATTCCAGGGAAAACTAATTTACGGATTGGATCAATCGTGGCGCGATAACGTTCGAGGTTATCGGATTCCATCGCCATAGAAACATCGAAGGGACGACGACGGTAAGCGATATAAACATTTAATGAAATAATTAAAGATGTAACTAAGCCGGCAACGATAAAGAGAGCAATTTTTGTCGTAAGCACAGTTGACCAAACACCAGTGAAGCCAACTGATTGAAACCAGAGCCAATCAACATAGACACCGCTGAGCGCAACCACACCTCCAGCGATAACCGCCAAAATAATAAAGG
>CANMCL010000070.1 GCA_947496345.1 Actinomycetota bacterium | reverse complement strand
CCCAGCACAGATTGCAAATATTGTGCGAGCAATGGCCGAAGAACGCAACGAAAGTGTCGGAACTTTAGCGCAAGCACTTTCTGATAACGCCGAGCGAATATTTGGCTCTTTTGCGCCAGGATCAACTCTATGACCTTGTTAGGTGCAGCGGAAATTCGCGCACTTGCCGAAAAATTAGATTTAAAGCCTTCTAAATCACTCGGTCAAAATTTTGTAATTGATGCCAATGTTTGCCGCAAGATTGTGCGCACCGCCGGAATCACTTCAACCGATATCGCTCTAGAAATTGGACCAGGACTTGGTTCACTTACTTTGGCGCTGATGGAAGAAGCAGCCAGCGTTGTGGCAGTTGAAATTGATTCTCGCTTAGCCAACCAGTTGCCAATTACTGCGGCAGCACATAGCGAACGTGCAAATAATTTAACTGTTATAAATCAAGATGCGCTGCAGTTAAAGAGTTTGCCAGTTGACCCAACGGTACTTGTCGCCAACTTGCCCTACAACGTTTCGGTTCCTGTCTTTCTTCACTTATTGGAAATTCTTCCAACGCTGCGAAGTGGCGTTGTAATGGTGCAGGCCGAAGTTGCCGATCGTTTAGCAGCAAAGCCAAACACTAAAGAATATGGAATTCCTTCTGTAAAGGCCGCTTGGTGGGCTGAGGTTACTGGAGCAGGATCTGTATCTCGTTCAATCTTCTGGCCGGCCCCAAATGTTGATTCTAAGTTGGTGGCATTTAAACGACGCGAAACACCGGGTAGCGAAGAGTTGCGTAAGGAAGTCTTTGCAATAATCGATTTGGCATTTGCACAACGCCGCAAGATGTTACGCGCCGCACTGTCATCACGTTACGGGGGATCTGGCGCTGCCGAAGCGCATTTAAGCGCCGCCGGAATTGACCCAACGCTGCGTGGTGAATCGCTAGATATCCATAGTTTCTGCAAAATCGCGCAACAAGGTTTAGAGTCATAACGTGCCAGCTTCATCCAATTCATCCGTAACGGTGCGCGTTCCTGCCAAAGTTAATTTGCAATTGGCAGTTGGGCCACGCGAAGCAGATGGATTCCATAATTTAGTTACTGTTTTTCAAGCGATCTCAATTTACGATGATGTAACTATTACCAAAACAACTCCTGGTTCAGGGATAACCATTGCAATTACTGGTGATCACACCCACGGAGTTCCGGCAGATTCGACGAATTTAGCGGTGAAGGCAGCCCAGTTAATTGCTGATGATTATGACTTTGCAGTTGATATCCATATAGATGTTGTTAAATCGATCCCCGTTGCAGGTGGAATGGCTGGCGGCAGCGCGGATGCCGCGGCAGTAATCGTTGGGCTAAACGATCTCTTTAACTTGGAAATGTCTCGCGAAGAGATGTTGGAATTTGGTGCACAACTCGGCAGCGATGTTCCTTTTATGATCACTGGCGGCACAGCAATTGGCCAAGGTCGCGGCGATCAGTTAACGGCAGCGCTATCGCGCGGTACCTATCACTGGGTATTAGCACTTTCTACAGTTGGACTTTCTACACCTGCGGTTTATCAAGAGTGTGATCGTTTACGTGCTGGTTTAGATATTGCTGCGCCACAAACTAGCGATGCACTTATGCAATCACTGCTTGCCGCAGATCCAAAGGCGGTTGGCTTGGCGCTACAGAATGATCTGCAATCGGCAGCATGTTCGTTACGTCCTGCGCTGACATTGGTTTTAGATGTTGGTGAAGAGTACGGAGCACTTGGCGCAATAGTTTCCGGATCTGGACCGACCGTTGCATTTTTAGTTGGCGATGAAGAACAAGGCTTGGATCTCGCCGTTGCTCTTACATCAAGTGGCGTAGTCGGAAGCGTCGCACGGGCTTATGGCCCAGTGTCCGGAGCGAAAGTTATTTAGTTTTCTTCTAAGTGCGCGGCCAACACGCTTAATAAATCAGCGAGTGCAACTCGTTGTTCGCGAGTAAGCCCCTTTAATAAATCCCGTTCGTGTTCGAGCAGACCATCGAGTGCTTTATCTACTGCGCGCATTCCAGATGCAGTTAAAGTAACAAGAGAGCCACGACCATCATCTGGATCTGGTTGGCGAGTTATCAACTTTAATTCTTCTAAACGATCTAAACGATTTGTCATTGTTCCGCTGGTGACAAGTGTTTCCTGCATTAATTCACCGGGGGAGAGTTGGTAAGGATCGCCCGCGCGACGCAGCGCAGCTAAGACGTCAAAGCCCCACGTTTCTAAATCCGCGAACGCATCACGCCGTGCGATATCTAGATTGCGCGAAATACGAGAGATGCGACTTAAAACAGCAAATGGACTTAGATCAAGATCAGGGCGTTCGCGCTTCCAGGCCGCAATTAGGCGGTCTACTTCATCGCGATTAGCGCTCATAGAGGTAAAGGCTAGCGGCGATAACTGGCTCGGAAGTGTTGCTCGGAAGTGTTGATGGTCGCGAGCACTCGCATTTATGAGGGAGAATATGCGTTCCGCCATTGTGTAGTGGCTAGCACATGGGCCTTTGAAGCCCAGGGTCCAGGATCGATACCTGGTGGCGGAGCAATTACGAAGCTAGCGGAGCCAAACCCACCAGTTAGACTTACCCATATGAGTGCAAACCTCGAGACGGTTGTTGTTCTCGCCGCAGGTGAAGGCACTCGAATGAAATCTGCAACACCAAAAGTTTTGCACGAAGTTGCGGGACGCTCGCTAGTTGGCCACGTTCTTCACGCAGTTCAATCGCTAACACCTAAGCAAGTACGCGTTGTCGTAGGCGCTGCTCGCGAAGCCGTTGAAGCTCATCTCTCAGAGATCGCACCAAAAGTCACAACAGTCTTTCAGGAACGTCGCGGCGGCACCGGACATGCAACCCAGTTAGCGCTCGCTGACACAAAACTTTCAGGGACTATTCTGATTTTAGCTGGCGATACACCGCTCCTAACCGGTGAATCTTTACAACAGCTCCTTGATATTCACCACGCAGGTGCTTTCACCGCAACCGTACTTACCGCAGAACACCCTGATCCAACTGGTTATGGCCGCATCGTGCGTGGCGACGACGGGTCCTTACTGCGCATCGTGGAAGAACGCGATGCTGACGATTCCGAAAAAGCGATCTACGAAATAAATTCAGGTGTTTACGCCTTTGATGCCCAGAAGTTATCAAGTGCAATCGGAAAGTTAAGCAACGATAATTCGCAAGGTGAACTCTATTTAACTGATGTTATCGAGATCTTGCGCAATGAAGGTGGCTCAATCGCGGCCGCTTTAATTGAAGATTTCATTGAAATTCTCGGAGTAAATGATCGAGTGCAATTAGCAGAAAGTGCTGCGCTGCTGCGCGATCGTATAAATGAAGAATTTATGCGCGCTGGCGTCACCATCCTGGACCCAACGACAACCTGGATAGATGCCACGGCAAAGATCGAAAACGATGTCACAATTTTTCCTGGCTCGGCAATTCTCGGAAATACTTCGATCGCTACGGGCGCCATCATTGGTCCCCGCACCGTTCTCGAGTCTTGCACAGTTTTAAGCGGAGCCAAGATCATCGATTCAAATTGCTTTGAGGCAACCATCGGCAAAGGCGCCAACGTTGGCCCTTACTCATATTTACGTAAAGGCACAGTGCTCGGCACAGATGCAAAGGCCGGCGCATTTGTGGAGATGAAGAATGTAAAAGTTGGAGATGGATCTAAAGTTCCACATCTTTCTTACGTAGGCGATGCAACTATTGGTGAAGGCACCAATATTGGCGCTGCCACAATCTTTGTTAACTACGACGGTGTTGAAAAACATCACACAACAATTGGAGATCACGTCCGAATCGGAAGCGATTCAATGTTGGTTGCGCCAGTTTCAATTGGTGACGGGGCTTACACCGCCGCCGGATCTGTGATTACAGAAGATGTTCCGCCCGGCGCCATGGGTGTCGCTAGAGGTAAGCAAAGAAATGTAATAGGTTGGGTCCTGCGCAAGCGATCTGGAACACAATCTGCAGAAGCTGCCGCGCGACATAGCGACGAGAAGAAGGGCTAATTTCCTTGAGCGAAATTCGTTTATCCTCAGAGAAAAGACTCCGCCTTTTTTCAGGACGCGGATTTCCCGAGCTATCTGATGCCGTTGCTGCCGAACTTGGAATTCCACTAACACCAACCTCTGCGTATGACTTTGCAAATGGTGAAGTATTTGTTCGCTTTGAAGAATCTGTTCGCGGTTGCGATGCTTTCGTTATTCAAAGCCATACTGCTCCAGTAAATAAGCAGATCATGGAGCAATTGATTATGGTTGACGCGCTAAAGCGCGCATCTGCAAAACGAATCACAGTTGTTGCACCTTTTTATGGTTACGCCCGCCAAGATAAAAAACACCGTGGCCGCGAACCAATCACTGCACGTTTGATGGCCGATCTTTATAAGACCGCTGGCGCTGATCGCTTAATGGTTGTTGATCTTCACACTTCACAAATTCAAGGTTTCTTCGATGGTCCAGTAGATCATTTATTCGCTCTTCCAATGCTCGCAAATTACGTCGGAAGCAAAGTAGATCGCACGCGTTTAACAATTGTTTCACCAGACTCTGGTCGCGTGCGCGTTGCCGAGCGTTGGTCTGAACTTCTTGGCGGATGCCCAATCGCATTTATCCATAAAACACGCGATCCACGCGTTCCAAATGAATCTGTAACCGGAAAAGTTGTTGGTGAAGTAGATGGCCAAACTTGCGTAGTTATCGATGACATGATCGATACTGCAGGCACAATTACAAAGGCCGTTGATGCGTTATTTGCTGCTGGTGCAAAAGAAGTAATCGTCGCCGCAACCCACGCTGTATTTTCTGGCCCGGCAGTTGAACGCCTAAAGGCTTCAAAGGTGACTGAAGTAGTTGTTACAGATTCACTCCCGATCGATGAAGATAAGCGCTTCGATGGACTCACCGTCCTCTCAATTGCGCCACTTCTGGCTCGCGCTATCCGCGAAGTCTTTGAAGATGGCTCAGTAACTAGTCTTTTTGACGGCCACAGCTAAGTCAGGCTAATATCGCCCTATAGTTTCCGGCGAGGGTGAAAAACTCCGTAATCGACGGTAAGGATTTAACTCCTGCTGGGACTTTGTGTAGTAACCGAAGTAGCCCAAGCGAAATAACAAATTGAAGAAAAACAGGAGTAATTAAAATGGCAGAAATCAAGATCACCGGCACAACACGTACCGAATTTGGCAAGGGTGCGTCACGTCGTGCACGAGTAGCAGGTCTTGTTCCTGCAGTTATCTACGGTCACGGCGAGAAGCCACAGCACATCACACTTCCAGCGCGCGAGCTCGGTGTTGCGCTAAAGCA
>CANMCL010000069.1 GCA_947496345.1 Actinomycetota bacterium | reverse complement strand
GTTGATTACGACTTCACCGCATCAATGGAAGAAGATCTCGACAAGATCGCTGCCGGTGAAGCTGGCCGCGTTGATTGGCTCCGTGATTTTTACTACGGAGTCGATGGCCAACCAGGCCTTAACGAACTCTCGCTTGACCTCGGTGGCATTGATGCGCGCGCAACAAATACAATGAATTTATCTGACACCATTGAAATTCGCGTTGGTCGCTATGGCGCCTACCTTCAAGAAAATATTCCTGATCAAGATCGCAAGCTTGCAAACATCCCCGAAGAACTTGCCCCAGATGAGTTAACACTTGCAAAAGCAATTGAGCTACTCGCTGCCCCATCAGGAGAACGAGAATTAGGAACCGACCCACAAACCGGCTTAGAAGTTATCGCAAAGTCTGGTCGCTTTGGCCCTTACATCACCGAAGTATTTCCACCAGAACCGGTTGAGTTAGATGACAAAGGTGAGCCAAAGAAGAAGCGTAAAAAGAAAGATGCACCGAAACCAAAGACCGCATCTCTTCTTTCTACAATGACGCTAGACACGATCACAATCGACGATGCACTAAGACTTTTATCTCTTCCACGCATCCTCGGCACAAACTCTGCAGGTGAAGATATAACTATTCAAAATGGACGTTATGGCCCATACCTAAAGGCTGGCGTCGATTCGCGCACCCTGACCAGTGAAGATCAACTCTTCTCACTCTCACTTGATGAAGCTTTAGAAATCTACTCAAAGCCAAAAGAGCGTCGTCGCGGCGTAGCAAAGCCTCCGCTTAAAGAACTCGGTAAAGATCCGGCAACCGAGAAAGAAGTTATTGTTAAAGATGGTCGCTTCGGCATGTATGTGACCGATGGCGAAACAAATGCAACGCTTCGCCGCGGAGACACACTCGAAGCCCTAACTATTGAACGCGCACTTGAACTTCTTGCTGGACGCCGTGCATGGGAGGCCGAAAACGGCCCATCGCCAAAGAAATCAAAGAAGAAGGCAGCGAAAGTTAAAGCGGGTGATAGCGCGCCATCCCTTACGAAGAATACGATTAAGAAAGCGGCGACCAAGAAGAAGGCTGCTAAAAAAGCTACCGGCAAAGCCAAGAAGGATTAATCGATGAAGAGAATTTTAAAAATTCTTAGCTCTATTGCAGTTAGCGCTTCATTCATTCTTACCGGTGTAACTCCAGTTGTCGCTAATAGCATCCCGCTAACGATCGATGGTGTAATTAACTGCGCACATCCAGATAATGCAATCACAACAACGTGTCGCGGCGAAGCACCACCTGCTCCACTAAACACCCCTGCGGCTCCAGTTACAACCTCCACCCCTGTAGTCACAGGAGATTCATCTTCATCACAAATCCCAATGACAGTTGATGGAGTAATTAACTGCGCGCACCCTGACAACGCGATCACAACTACTTGTTGGGAGTTGGCACAAGCTGCAAAGAAAGCAGGAGAAAGCCCCGTTCCACCCCAAGTCGATTGCAACTTAGATATATATAAGAGCTATCCAGTTTGCACCGGTATCACACCACAAGCTGTTATCGACTTCGAAAAATCTAAAGCAAACGCGATACCGCTTCCAGAAACAGTAAACTGCGCCGATCCAATGCTTGCGCAAACAGGTGCTTGCACAAATAGAACAACAACTGATTTGCCTGCGGATTGTGCCTTAAGTGAGAATACAAATCTTCCGCGTTGCCAACCCATGACTCTGCCTGATGGCAGCATCAACTGCGCACAACCAGATAACGCAATAACCACCACTTGCTGGGAACAGTCACTGGTGATGAAAGCAGCGGGTGCAACAACTGCAATTGATTGCTCCTTACCCGGCTACATCTCTTATCCAGCATGTACTGGGATCAAACCTCAAGCTGTAATCGACTATGAGAAGACAAACAGTGTAAAAATACTCAATCAAGAGACAATCACTGCTTTAAATGAATCGGCAACCGTCAAAACGTTGACTGAAACCGCAACAATTGCTGACTTGCCTAAAGCAGTTAAAATATCTGGCTCTGTTGATCTAAAGAGTAGAAACACTAAAACCACAGTGCTCCAAATAGATTTGGATCTGGCTAAAGCTAAAGTAAAAGTCATAGCGACCAAAAAAGGTTCTCCTACACTTACGCAAACCGTTAGCGCTGATTCAAATGGAGATAAAACTGTGACTTTCAAGCGGAATTTAAAGGGTTATACGATCAAAATAGTTGTTGACGGCGAAACAATAGATTCTTTAAAGATCTAAACTCAAGTTACACTTAAACTATGTCTCGCGAAACTTGGTTAATCACAGGTGGTGCGGGCTATATCGGCACACACGTTGCCGATCTTTTCATTGCTGATGGCAAAGATGTAGTCCTATTGGATTCACTTTATCAAGGCCTTGAGTCTCGAGTAATTTACTTACGTAAGAAACATAACCAAGAGATTACGCTTCACGTGGTTGATATTCGCGATTACACCGCCGTTGAAAACATCTTAAAGAGCCAGACCTTTACCGGCATTATCCACACCGCAGCGCTGAAAGCAGTTGGTGAGTCAGTTGAAAAACCTGATGAGTACAAGGAAGTTAACTACACAGCAACGGCTGAACTGTTAAAGCTTGCGCAAAAGTATGGGGTAAAGAAGTTCTTATTCTCATCAACCGCCGCTGTTTATGGCAGTCCCGACACAACAGAGCCTTGTAAAGAAAACGGCCCGCTGTCACCAATATCTCCATACGGTTCAACAAAGTTGGATGCCGAAAGTAAAGTGACTGAGTTTATAAATACGCCAGGAAATTCTGGTTCATCATTTCGTTTCTTCAACGTTGTTGGAGCTGCATCCCTCGAGTTGCTAGATAACTCAGTCGAGAACCTAGTCCCGATAGTTTTAGGTAAGTTAAATAAGGGCGAAGCCCCCGAGATCTTCGGTATTGATTACCCGACTGCAGATGGCACATGTGTGCGCGATTATGTTGATGTGCGCGATATCGCAGCAGCGCACCTAACCGCCGCAAATGCCACCAAGCCAATCCCAGCAATAATCAACGTCGGTACTGGTCGCGGCGCATCGGTGCGCGAGATCATCAACTTGGTACTCGATGCCGTAAATAAGAGCAACACCGAAGTAATTGAAGCTCCACGTCGCGCCGGAGATCCTGCATTTTTATGCGCAGATGTTGAGTTGGCTGCAAAAGAGATGGGCTTTAGATCTAAATACAGCCTGGAAGAAAGTATCCGTAGCCTCTTTTAATTAAAACTTGGCTCCTGGTGAGAGAACTTTGATGCCCATAACCGCGGCATTGGAAATCATTTGTTTATCGTAAGTAATGATTCCTTCGATTTGATGACCAAGTGTTATGGCTGTCGCAACATGAATTGCATCAAGTGTCGCAAGAGTTACAGATCCCGTAAATGATTCTGCAACAGTAAGTACTTGATTTGAGATAGACACAAAGTTAATACGTGATAACTCTTCATTTGCAAGCTCAATATCTTTTGGATTGATTCGAAACACTGCTCTCTTTACTTCTAAGCGCGCAAGCTCAGATGAGATTGCTTGGGATGTCAGCGCCTTGACCATTGCGGGTCGTTCAGGTTCAGCGAACACGTACTTCAATATTGCAGAGCTATCTAAATACCAGCTCAATATCTTTCCTCAGCGCGCATCTCCATCAAAACTTCTGTCGAGGTTTTGCTTCCAGTGATTTTTACTGGATTCTTAGTTGGCCGCCAATCTGGATTTTCTGCCGGCTTAATCAAACCGCTTTCAATGTATTCGTCATAAAGTGAACGTTTGATTGGTGCAAGGCGTGCAACCGGAACGCCGTGTTCAGTGATTTCAATAATCGCTCCCGCTTTAACCGCATCTAAAACTTTCGAAGCGTTCTGTCGCAGGTCGCGAACACCAACAGATTGCATTGCAGCAGGTTTGACTACCTTCACCGCAGGTTCTTTCACGCCTGCTTTCTTCTTGCCAGCAGTTGGCTTTGTCTTACGCGCAGCAGTTGTCATATGGCAAGAGTAGCACATCAGATAAATGTGCTACCTCTAAAATCCTTTAATACAAGCCATTTGAAGGCCTATATAACGCGCCTGGGCCGCCCGATAGACTTCCCACATGCCGAACAGCTTGCCGACCCCTGCCGCCCCCGCGCAGGATGAAACCCGCAACGTTCTGGCGATCCCCGCATTTCGCAAGCTCTGGAACTCGATGGTCTTCTCTTCCCTCGGCGATTGGCTCGGACTTCTCGCAACCACAGCCCTTGCCCAAAAACTTTCTGGCGGCTCTTACGCAACTGCAAACTTTGCAATCGCCGGTGTCTTCATTGCGCGCTTACTTCCCGCAGTATTTCTCGGCCCAATCGCTGGCGTGATCGCCGATCGCTTCGATCGCCGCAAGTTAATGGTTTTCTCCGACATTATTCGCGCCGGACTTTATATCTCTATCCCATTGGTCAACACATATCTCTGGCTCTACACCGCCATGATCTTGGTCGAGTGCATGACTTTATTCTGGTCACCCGCCAAAGAAGCAACGGTTCCAAATTTAGTTGGTAAAGAACGGCTAGAAAGCGCCAACCAAGTTTCACTCTTAGCTGCATACGGAACCGCACCGATTGCAGCGATCTTATTCTCACTCCTTACCTTATTTGCAAACGCAATCGAATCACTCTTCCCATTTACTATCGGTGATTCAATTGATATCGCACTCTATGTAAACGCGGCCAGCTTTGCATTTGCCGCAATTACTATTTGGGGGCTTAAAGAAATCCCAAAGGGTGCGGCGGCAAAGAAATCAAAAGATGAAGGCGTTCTTAAATCCCTGCACGATGGTTGGAAAGCAGTTAGCCAAACTAAGATCGTGCGCGGCCTTGTCGTCGGAATGATCGGTGCCTTCTTTGCAGCGGGCGCGGTCATTGGACTTGCGCGCACATTCGTGGGCGATCTCGGCGGCGGCGATGCGGCATACGGTGTTTTATTCGGCGCAGTCTTTACCGGTCTTGCAATCGGTATCGCCTTTGGTCCAAAGATATTTGCACAATTCTCACGCCGCCGTTTATTCGGCGCATCCCTTACGACCGCAGGTTTCTTCCTTGTCTTGCTCGCCCTGATCCCAAACCTGGTGATGGCAGTTTTCACGGTAATCATCCTTGGCACCTTTAGCGGCATCACTTGGGTCACCGGCTTCACGATGCTGGGCATGGAGGTTCAAGATGAGGTGCGCGGGCGCACCTTTGCCTTCGTTCAATCCTTGATCCGCATCACTTTGGTGGCGGTCTTAGCCGTAGCACCAGTCATCGCTGCCGCATTTGGTGTTCGCACCTACGAATTTGAAAATAGCACAATTAATTTCAGCGGCGCACAAGCCACAATTTTGGCAGCCGGTGTTATCGCAGCAATCATCGGTTCTATTTCTTATCA
>CANMCL010000068.1 GCA_947496345.1 Actinomycetota bacterium | reverse complement strand
AGTTGATCCTGGCGCAAAAGAGCCAAATATTCGCTCGGCGTTATCAGAAAGTGCTTGCGCTAAAGTTCCGACACTTTCGTTGCGTTCTTCGGCCATTGCTCGCACAATATTTGCAATCTGTGCTGGGGTGTTAAGTGCGCCGCGGTTGGGCATTGGCGCTAGAAACGGTGAATCAGTTTCAACAAGTAGTTGTTGATAAGGAACTAATTTCACCGCTTCACGCAGTTCGGGTGCGTTCTTAAATGTTAACGTTCCTGCGAATGAGAGTACGTAGCCACGATCAATACAGATCTTCGCCATCGCCACATCCCCAGAGAAACAGTGAAATACCGTTTTCTCAGGTGCGCCAACTTCAAGCAAGATAGATAGAACATCATCGTGCGAATCGCGATCGTGGATTACGAGAGCCTTGTTCGTTTTCTTGGCGAGTTCGATATGCCACTTAAAGGAATCTTGTTGACGTTTGCGAAGTTCTGGAGGCGTGCGGAAATAATCTAATCCAGTTTCACCAATGGCGCGCACTCGTGGATGAGTGGCAAGTTCTTCGATTATCTTTAAATCCGCATCCATATCAGCAACAATTGGCGCTTCATTGGGGTGCAGTGCAACTGCGGCTAAAACTCGATCGTTGAAATGTTCCGCCGCTGCAACGCACCATTTAGATTGTTCTGCTGAATATCCAACTTGTACAACACGATCAACGCCGGCAGCTTTGGCATCATCTAATACCTGTCTTACCGCATCAGAATCTGGCGCAGCATCAGTAACAATTTCTAAGTGTGCGTGGGCATCAACAGTTGGTACCGGTAAAGGTTTTGGCGCTGGTGCCAGCGGGCGATCAATATCGCGATTGTGGCGATCTGCCATAGAAAATTACTCTTTAATCTCGAGTCGCGGAAATAGCACTGGAGTCTTAGTCACGATAGTTCCTTCAGGCAACTGACCCCAAGTGGCAACGTTAGAGATCGTTTGAGCAGCGAGTGAACCAATTGATTTATTTGCTCCCAAACTTTCCCAGAGAATCTCTGTTGTGGCTGGCATTACTGGATGCAACAAAACAGCAAGTGCGCGTAAAGATTCCGCGGTGTTGTATAGAACTTCATTTAGCTCAGTTCTATTTGCTTCATCTTTAGCCAATATCCAAGGCTCTTTTTCGGTTACATAACCATTTACTTTTTTGCAGAAATCCATAACGGAAGTAATCCCACCTTGGAAATCGAGTTTGACCATCGCGGCATCTGCCTTAGCCACTGTTGCGGCTAGTGCTTCAGATAAACCAGCATCTGTGGCTACTGCAGGTACTTTGCCATCACAGTATTTCTCAATCATCGCCGCTAAACGGGAAGCCAAATTACCAAAATCATTAGCTAATTCAGATGTATATCTCGCCGACATATCTTCCCAAGAGAAAGAGCCATCACTGCCAAAGGGAATTGCCCGCAAGAAGTAGTAACGGAAAGCATCCACGCCAAAGTGATCGGTGATATCTGATGGCGCAATTCCGGTGAGCTTGCTCTTGCTCATCTTTTCGCCACCGACAAGTAACCAACCGTGTGCAAAGACTTTCTTTGGAACAGCAAGTCCGGCGGCCATCAACATCGCTGGCCAAATAACTGCGTGAAAACGCAAAATATCTTTTCCAACTAAGTGAACATCGGCTGGCCAAGTCTGCGCAAATTTCTTTCCGCCTTCACTATCTGGCGCATCGGTTAAGCCCACGGCGGTTGCGTAGTTAAGCAAAGCATCAAACCAGACATACACAACTTGATCAGTATCCCAAGGAACTGGGATTCCCCAATCAAAAGTGGAACGAGAAATTGAGAGATCCGAAACTCCGCCTTCTAAGAAAGAGACAACTTCGTTTCGCGCGGACTCTGGTTGGCAGGCATCAGGATCTGTGCGGTAATGCTCGAGAAGAGGTTCAACAAAAGCCGAAAGTCTAAAGAACCAGTTATTCTCATTAACTAATTCAATTGGTTTGCTGTGGATAGGGCAGAGTTTTTCTCCGTCGGCATCAATTAGATCACCCGGTAATTTGAATTCTTCACAGCCAACGCAATATGGACCTTCATATTTTCCAGCATAAATATGGCCGGCATCCTTTAGCGATTGCAAAAACTTTTGTACTCGCTCGGTATGGCGCGTTTCAGTTGTGCGAATGAAATCATCATTTGCGATATTTAACGCGGCCCAATTAGGTTTCCAAGCGTCAGCAACTAACTTATCTACCCAAGCTTGTGGCGCAACGTTGTTCTGCTCTGCCGTGCGCATTACTTTCTGTCCGTGCTCATCGGTTCCGGTTAAGAACCAAACAGATTCACCGCGTTGGCGATGCCAACGAGTTAAAACATCGCCAGCAACCGTTGTATATGCATGGCCAATATGCGGCGCATCATTTACATAGTAAATCGGCGTTGTTAGATAAAAAGACTTCACGGGCGCATCTTATTCGCATCAACTACTGCCGCATAAACGATTCGCTTAGGGAGGTCGAATTCATCTGCCACCGTGGAAATTGCGCTCTTTCGGTCCATTCCGACGGCCTCAAATTCGCGCACACGGGCGACCATATCTTCTGCAGATTTTTCTGCAGTACCCATTTCGGCACCTGCAATAACTAGCGTGATCTCACCCAATACTTCTTTGCTCTCCGCCCATTTCAGGAGTTCAGAAAGTGAGCCGCGGATCGTTTCTTCATAAGTCTTAGTCATTTCACGGCAGATTGCGCCGCGTCGATCACTTCCGAAGATTGTTTTGGCATCTTGCAAAGATTCAACTAGGCGATGTGGGGCTTCAAAAAAGACCATAGTGCGCTCTTCAAATCGCAACGCTTCGAATGTTGCTTGACGTGCGCCAAGTGCACGTGGTGTAAATCCTTCAAAGGTAAAGCGATCTGTTGCTAAACCAGATAAAGCAATTGCCATCACGGGTGCGCTTGGTCCAGGAATAACTCTTACTTCTAAATTTTCAGCCATAGCATCGCGAGCTAGGCGAAATCCAGGATCACTAATAGTTGGCATACCTGCATCTGAAACGACTAAAACATTTTTACCTGATCGCAGATATTGCAAAATTTCTTCACTGCGCTCAGTTTCGTTCCCATCGAAGAAGGAAATTACCTTGCCGGTAAATGTGACACCGATATCTGCACATAAGCGATGAAAGCGGCGCGAATCTTCAGCGGCGATAATTTCTGCATCTGCGATTGCAGCTTTTAGGCGCGGGCTAGCGTCAAGAGGATTTCCCAGAGGGGTCGCAGCCATCGTTAAAGCCATAGGTACATCCTCTCAGTACGCTACGCATGTGAAAACCCGCATTGGCGTTGGAGCGATCGCCTTATTTGCACTCGTCCTGCGGCTGCTCAACTTGGGAACTCCCAAAGGTTTTATATTCGATGAGGTTTATTACGTTGACGGTGCGCGTGACTATCTGAAGTACGGCGTTGAAGTCACCGGTACGGATCCTGAATTTGTGGTCCATCCCCCAATCGGCAAATGGTTAATCGCACTCGGTATCAAGATATTTGGTGATAACGAGTTTGGTTGGCGTTTTATGGGTGCTCTACTTGGGTCAGTAATGGTTATTTTGATTGCACTTGTCGCACAAAGATTGTTTAGAAACGCTTTCCTAACAATTTGTGCCAGCGCGCTTATTGCGATGGATGGTTTAGCGCTGGTTCATTCTCGAACCGCTCTACTAGATATTTATTTATCTTTCTTCGTTTTGTTAGCTACTTACTTCTTTGTAATGCGCTGGCATTGGTGGACAGGTCTGGCTCTCGGGTTGGCAGTTGCAACAAAATGGAGTGGGTTATATTTCTTAGCGCTCTTCGCCGTAATTGCAATTTATCGCGTATTTGCTCTGCACACTGGGCGCGAACTTATAAAGCCAACTTTAAAAACATTTGCTCAATACTCACTTGTTCCTATAACTGTTTATTTCTCATCTTGGATTGGTTGGTTTGCATCAAACCGCGGTTGGGCTCGTGATCACGCTTCAAATGTAATCACATCTTTCTTTCACTATCACTCACAGATGTTAGGTTTTCATACTGGGTTGGTAGAAAAACATTCCTACCAAGCAAATCCTTGGAGTTGGATAGTGATGGGACGCCCGACTTCTTTTTATTATCAATCACCTAAGGGCTGTGGTGCAGATAATTGCGCTCAGGAAGTCTTGGCGCTCGGAACGCCATTTTTATGGTGGGTCGGAGCAATCGCGCTTGCAGTTGTCTTCGGTTTTTGGATTAGGTCATTGGCCCAAAAACGTTATGAACCATCACTAAATATTATTGTTGCAGGAATGACTGCGGGATACTTGCCCTGGTTCTTCTTTCAAGAACGTACCGTTTTCTCGTTCTACGCAATCGTTTTTGAGCCATTCTTAATACTTGCAATTATTTATTGTGCTTATGTTGCACTGATTCATTTCAAAAATAGTCGAAATACCTATGTATTCATTGGAGTTATTGGGATAGCAATATTTGCCAACTTCATCTATTTCTTGCCGTTATTTAACGGCGATGTGATCACTTATGAGTCATGGCAGGCTCGTATGTGGCTGCCATCGTGGATTTAGCCTTTACTCGTTAGCGGCGCGATTTTCTTTAAGTCGAGCGACCGCTTCATCAGCTAGTTGTTGATCAAATATCTCATCGCGCGATGGTGCGGCAGCGGCGAGCGCTTCACGTTCGAGTCTTTCTTGTTCTTCGCTCCACTGTCCAGGCGTAGTTAAGTCGATCACTCGCTTTGACACAATCGCCTTAGGGGCATTTACATAAGTTGGAACCGGAACAGAATTTGGTTGCCATTCGCCGCGAGCTGCTGCGCTACCTTTCGGCAAAATTGTTACTCCAGTTAATTCACGTTCAGTAAGTGGAATCCAATGTTCAGTACTTTGTTTCGGAGCAACTACTTCGGACAAGTTGGTTGATGAAACACCAGCAGTGCTGCGATGTAATTGCGTCACGCGACGTCTTTGCATGCGTTCGGTATTGCCCTGATGGCGAACATGCGCCAGGTACATCACAAAAGCAACTACCGGGATTCCAATAAATGAAATTGCAAGAGTTTGCATAATTGCACCCACTATCGTCATAACGAATGAAACTGTAATTAGCGTGAAGATAATTCGACGGCGCAGAAGTTGTTGTGCAACTTTTGCTTCACGATCTAAATCTGTATGAATTACTCCGGTACCGGAACTTCCGCCAGGAGAATTGCTAGCGACTATGCGGAGAGCGCTCTTATATCTTTCGACGCTCTTTCCGGAGAATTCATTTCTATCGTGGACCCAGCGTGGGAGGAAGTAAGCCACCCACATGCCAATTATTAATAGATAGATGATTCCTGAAGCCATGATGGACCAAGGTTAGAGGAGCACCCTGCTTACTCTGTGGATTTAGAGGGCTAAATAACCTG
>CANMCL010000067.1 GCA_947496345.1 Actinomycetota bacterium | reverse complement strand
CCACGTCAATTTCTGTGCCAGAGGAAGTTGTCCCTTCTACGCCAGCAAAAGTTCAGGGGAGCGATTTCGGAACTAATCTCTTTGTAATTGGTTTGCTCGTTGCTTCCTTTGTTGTACTAGTCACGCTTGCTCTTTACGCTCGAAAGATATTTAAAGAGCGATGACCTTTCTGGCAGAAGATCTAAATTCTGCTGGTCCACTGATTACCTCGTTGGCCACAGTTGGTAAGTTCATTTCACTAACCGCAAGTTTTGCAACCGTTGGCCTCTTATTGGCGATGGCATTCTTTCTAATTGACGATGCAGGAAAGTTATCTAAATCTGCTAAAGCGCTGCGAAAAGTGGCAGCGGTAACTGCACTTGTCTGGGTGCTGGGACAGGGTCTAAATATTTTGACAACCCTGGCAAACATTCTGGGAACTTCCCTAACAGGTTCCTTCGATGGAAACTCGTTGCGTTCCTTTATTTCGCAGATCGACCTCGGAAAATATATGTTCATTCAGCTTTGTCTGGCGCTAATTGTCTGTGTTCTAGTCGCGCGCATACGAACCGTCGCGGCCACTAATGCACTTCTACTTTTATCTTTAATTGCGGTTATCGCACCGGTATTTGCTAGCCACTCGGCTTCCAGCGGCTCTCACGCTTTAGCAATTGGTTCTTTAATTGTGCATGTAGTTGCGCTTACTTTCTGGGTAGGTGGTCTGATTGCAATAACAGTTCTCTCCGCTGCTGATCGCGCCGTCGCTCTGCCGCGCTTTAGTGCGTTAGCACTTTGGTCGGTTATTGCAGTTGTGGCCAGCGGTAGCGCAAATGCTTGGGCCCGACTTAACTTTCAGAGCGCTTGGGGTTCAGACTATGCCCGCTTGGTAATTCTTAAAGTGGTCATCACTGCGGTTCTTATTTATTTTGGATATCTAAACCGCAAACATTTATCTGGTAAATGGCAGATCACTTTGAAAAATCTCAGCCGTTTACTAATTGTTGAGGTGAGCATCATGCTCTTTGCTGTTTTGGCTGGTTCTCGCCTTTCAAATATGCAGCCTCCGTTGCGCGCCGAAAGCGAAATCCTAGATCCCGGTTTAGCTATCGCAGGGGTTGCAACTCCTGCGCCACCAAATCTGTGGCGCTTGATTTCTCTTTATGACCCGGATGCTTTGATGATCGGTGTCTTAATAACCGCAGTCGCACTTTATATAAAAGGCGTCGTTATCTTGTCGCGCCGAGGTGATAAGTGGCCGGTAGGGCGCACTGTCGCATTTGCACTCGGGATTAGTTTTATTGATTATGCAACAAGTGGTGGCTTAGGCGTTTACGCTAAATTCTCATTCGAGTATCACATGATTGCTCATATGGCTTTGGGAATGATTGCGCCAATCGGAATCGTTTTGGGTGCACCAATTACTTTGGCGTTACGGACCTTGCCACAGGGAAGAACCCAAGAAGAACGCGGTGTGCGTGGAACGCTGATCGCACTCTTGCATTCAAAGCCAGCCGGAATCTTTACAAATCCAATTGTTGCTTTGATTCTCTTTGATGGTTCACTCTTTGCTCTTTATATGACGCCGTTATTTGGAAATATGATGCAATCACACCTCGGCCATTTAGTGATGAGCGTTCATTTTCTTTTAGCAGGAATACTCTTTTTCCACGTCATTATCGGGATTGACCCCAACCCGAGAAAAGTGCCGCACATTGTGCGAATCGTGATCCTGCTTGCCGCAATGAGTATCCATGCATTTTTTGCAGTTGCCTTAATTTCATCTTCAACTCCGGTTGATCAGGGTTACTTCGCATCGCTACAAACTCCTTGGAACCTCGATCCGCTCGTGGATCAGCGGGCGGGCGGCTCAATAGCTTGGGCAATGGGAGAAATCCCAATTTTGCTAGCGCTGGTTGCCACCTTTATTCAGTGGATGCGTGATGACAAGCGGGAAACTAAACGTATAGACCGAAATGAAGCGCGCTTGGCTGCGATGGGTGAACCCGATGAACTTGCTCAATATAATGCCTACTTAACTTCATTAGCGGCAAAGGATACGGAACGAAATAAATGACAACTAACGATCTGTATGCGCTGCCTTCGGAATATAACGACTTACGTGCAAGTGCGCGCGCTCTTGCCGAAAACGAGATAGCACCGCATGCAGGGGCAGTCGATGAAGATCATCGCTTTCCGCAAGAAGCTGCCGATGCTTTACTTAAAGCAGGGTTAAGCGCCGCTCACGTCCCAACAGAATTTGGCGGAGAAGGTGCCGATGCACTTGCCGTAGTAATTATTATTGAAGAAGTAGCCCGTGTGTGCGCATCCTCTTCTTTAATTCCCGCAGTGAACAAATTGGGATCACTCCCGTTAATGTTAGGTGGAAATAAGGAACAGAAAGAGCGTTGGTTGCCACAATTGGCGAAGGGGAGTGGATTTTCTTATTGCCTCTCTGAATCAGAAGCAGGCTCAGATGCCTCAGCGCTAAAAACAAAAGCGGAGCGCAGTGGCGATAACTGGGTAATAAATGGAAGTAAAAAGTGGATTTCAAATGCTGGGGTCTCAGAGTTTTACACCGTCATTGCGCAAACCGATCCAAGTAAAGGATCTAAAGGCATTACTGCATTTATTGTTGAAAAATCTGATGCCGGTGTTTCATTTGGAGCGCCAGAGAAGAAGATGGGATTTCGTGGATCCCCAACTCGCGAAGTTTATTTCGATAATGTAACTATTGGTGATGATCGCCGAATAAGTGAAGTGGGTGCAGGTTTTGCCCTCGCAATGGATACTCTCGATCACACACGAATTACAATTGCTGCGCAGGCTCTAGGAATTGCGCAAGGTGCACTTGATGTTGCCGCCAAATATTCACACGAACGCAAACAATTCGGCAAAGAAATATTTGATTTCCAAGGTGTGCAATTTATGTTGGCCGATATGGCGATGAATATCGAAGCGGCACGTCAATTAACTTATGCTGCTGCCGCCCGCAGCGAACGTGGTGATAAAGACCTTAAATTCTTCTCGGCTGCAAGTAAAACATTCGCTAGCGATGTGGCTATGAAAGTGACGCAAGATGCGGTGCAAGTATTAGGTGGCTACGGATATGTTTCTGACTATCCAGTGGAACGAATGATGCGCGATGCCAAACTAACGCAAATTTATGAAGGAACAAATCAAATTCAAAGAATCGTGATGGCTCGAAATCTGCCTGCAAATTAATTTTTGAAGCGCAGCAATAAATCAGGTGTGGCAGCCGCGTTAAGCGGAATGTCAAAGCTCTCGCGAGGTAAATCTTCGCTAGAAATTTCATCGGGATGAATCAACCCAATACTCCAAGCGCTTAACTTTGTGAGCGCACGATCATAAAAGCCGCCGCCTTGCCCCAATCGATAACCTGATCGGTCTATTCGAAGTGCAGGGACAATGATTAATTCAATTTTCGATTGATCAGAAATTGCCAGTCCGCTTGGCTCTAAAATATTTTTAGATAACTTGCTGGGAGTTAGCTGATTGGCATCTCCTTGCCACTGCACCCATTCGAGTTCGTTACCGATAATTCTTGGAAGATAGAGCGACTTTCCGTTCTTAAGAATTACGGCATTTAAATCTTTTGTGCTGGGTTCATCCCCGTAGGAAAGGTAACTTGCGATATTTGATGCTTTTGTAAATTCAAGTGAAGTCGCAAGGTAAGCAAATGAGTGATCTAGATATCTTTCGCGCCGTTCAAAGCGATATCGATTGCGCAGATCAGCTTTCTCACTCGATGCACTCACGTAAATCCCCAATATTTGGTAGCTCAAGAAGTATTGTTGCTGATTATGTCAGACCGTATGCGCGTAGATGAGTTTCTCTCCTCTCTTATTGCGATATGCCGACCGCTTGAACCTTTCAGTATGTCGCTGCTTGATGCGCACGGAGCAACGCTTGCCGAAGATATCTATGCCGGTGAACGCCTTGTTTTGAAATCTGGCTCACGTATTCGCTCCACTCAAATTGGATTAGCTGCCTCAATCGGTCGCGACAATCTCCCAACTCGCCCGCACCCTCGCGTAGTCGTGCTTTCGGCAGGGCCGGATTTGGTCGAGCCAGGTAAGGAGCTAAAAGAAGGCGAAGAGTACGAAACTAATTCTTGGCTACTCACCACCGCAGTACGCGAAGTTGGTGCGGTTGCTTATCGCGTTCACACAATTCCGGATGATGAAGCGCAACTGCAGGCAGTTATTGAAGATCAATTGGTACGTGCTGATTTAATTATTATTAGCGGTGAACGCAAAGATGATTCTTTTGACCTAATCACGCGCACCTTGGCCGCAATGGGCGAGATAACAACTGTAGACATTGCCATCGAATCTAGCGGCCGACATAACTTTGGAGTTATAGGTCCGGATAAAACCCCGGTCGTAACTTTGCCAGGTGATCCGGTTGCTGCTTACATTTCTTTTGAACTATTTATCCGCCCGATGATTCGCACAATGCTTGGTGCGTCGACGATTCACCGCCCATCAGTAAAAGCCAAACTTGAAAAGGCGATTACCTCGACGAGTGATTACCGTTCTTACATCAGAGCAGTGCTATCAGAAGACGGTAAATCTGTTATGCCACTATTGGATCAAGGTTCAAGTGTGCAAGATGAGCAGACAACCCTTTCTGATGCCAACGCATTTATTGCCGTACCCGAAGGCGATGTAAAGATCACGGCGGGTTCAGATGTCACCGTGGTTGTACTCGAACGCCGATATATTTAAAACCGGATTAAATCAATGTCTGAGAATTGGCCCATTTATCTAAACTCGGGCGAGTTAGTTCTGCGACCGCTTCGTTGGCGAGATCGTAAACGCTGGCTAAACGTTCGCAATGAAAATCGTGATTGGCTATCCGAGTGGGAGGCGACACTTCCTCAAGTGCCGGGAGAAGTCGACTCAAAGAGCCTGCCCACCTTCTTCGAAATGGTTAGTTGGCATCGCCGTGAAGGTCGACAGGGTCGTTCTTATGCGCTCGCCATCTGGCATATAAATAGCCAAGGTAAGAATTTGATCGGGCAGATAACAATGGGCGGTGTGATGTATGGGGCCATGCGTGGTGCACACATCGGATATTGGATTGACCGCGCATATGCCAATCGTGGATTTACAACGAAAGCAGTTCAGCTATTTACAGATTTTGGCTTTAACACCCTCAAATTGCATCGGATCGAAATAAATATCCGTCCCGAAAACTTGCCGTCAATTCGCGTAGCTGAAAAAGCAGGCTATCTATTTGAGGGTGCACGACCTCGTTACTTACATATAGATGGAAGTTGGCGGGACCACGTCTGTTACGTCAAGGAAAATACTCAGGTTATTTAGCCCTCTAAATCCACAGAGTAAGCAGGGTGCTCCTCTAACCTTGGTCCATCATGGCTTCAGGAATCATCTATCTATTAATAATTGGCATGTGGGTGGCTTACTTCCTCCCACGCTG
>CANMCL010000066.1 GCA_947496345.1 Actinomycetota bacterium | reverse complement strand
AGTACAGGTGAGAGTTTACAGGTAGTTGGCTTCTGCATGAAACAGCCTGAATCGCTATTTGGGATTGAATCTGGGGTTAACTCTGGCGCTGGTGCTTAGGTACTCTTAGCGATATGAATGAGAAGGTGGAAGCCCCCGAAGTTAACGACGTGCGATCTTACGATGTTGCACCGCCTGCGGGCTATGCAGAATTTATGCGCACCGGTTGGGCACCTTCAAATCTAGAAGGGCTGCAGCCACTTGAAGTCGTGACTTATGCATTTACTCGCCGTCAAGTTTTATCAGCAGCATTTCCAAATGTTCGCCTGGTGATTCCTTCAGGTAACTTTAAAACTCGATCTAATGACACTGAATATGCATTCCGTCCACACAGCGCCTTTGCTTACTACAGTGGGGTGCAAGGTTCAGATGCGGTTCCAGATTCAGTTTTGGTGATGGAACCAAATGAAGCTGGTGGCCACGATTCATATCTCTATCTGCATCCGCGTTCAACTCGCGAAACCGATGCTTTTTATACCGATCGCAAATATGGCGAACTTTGGGTGGGGCGTCACTTCACACTTGATGAAGCAAATGCGGTTTATCAAATTCCGACTCGCGATGTAGAAAAGATTGAAGATCTTCTTCGCTTTAGCAAGGAGACTTTGTTGATTCGCGGCGAAGATGCTTTGATGGATAAGTTAATTTTAAAAAGCGCTAAGGAGCCAGAATTTCTTACCTTCACATCTGAGCAACGTTTGGTAAAAGATGGCTACGAAATTGGTGAATTACAAGTGGCCGTCGATGCAACCGGTCGCGGTTTTAGCGATGTAATTGCCGCGCTTCCTGCCGCTGCAGAACATCCCCGCGGTGAGAGAATTGTGGAAGGCGCTTTCTTCGGTCGCGCCCGTTTAGAAGGAAATGACATTGGGTACACAACGATCGCTGCCGCTGGCTCGCATGCCTGCGTTCTTCATTGGATTCGCAACGATGGTGCTGTTCGCAACGGCGAACTGTTGCTGCTAGATGCTGGTGTTGAAATGGATTCTTATTACACCGCAGATATAACTCGCACCTTGCCGATAAATGGAAAATTTACGCCTGCACAGCGCGCTTTATATATGTTGGTTTATGAGGCACAACTTGCTGGTTTTGCCGCGGTAAAACCAGGAGCACAATTCTTAGATATTAACCGCGCTTCACAACGTGTCCTCGCCGAGGGTTTAGCAAATATGGGTGTCTTAACAATTAGTGCAGAAGAATCAATGAAACCCGAAGTTGGTTTACATCGCCGTTGGACGTTGCATGGAGTAAGCCATCACCTCGGACTAGATGTTCACGATTGCGAACATGCCCGACAGGATATGTATCGCGAAGGTATTTTGCGCGAAGGAATGGTTTTAACCGTCGAGCCGGGTCTTTATATCCAACCTGATGATGAACTATTTGCACCCGAGTATCGCGGGATCGGTATCCGCATCGAAGATGATGTCGTTGTTACCGCGGATGGGTATCGCAATTTAAGTGAGAATATTCCGCGCCATCCTGATGCGATAGAAGAGTGGATGAAAGCAGTCCAACAACCGCGATAAGATTGGATAATGAGCCAATCGCTAATTCACGCTCGCGGACTAACAAAAAAGTTCGGTGACTTCACCGCCGTTAACGGGATCGATTTCGACGTTGTTAAAGGTGAATCCTTTGGGCTGCTAGGCCCTAACGGTGCTGGAAAATCAACTGCAATGCGCATGATTGGCGCTACCTCACAGCGCACTTCAGGGGATCTAACTATTTTGGATAAAGATCCAGACCAATTCGGACCACAAATCCGCGCCCACCTTGGTGTTGTTCCACAACAAGATAATTTAGATACCCATTTAAGCGTGACTGAAAATCTCTATATCTACGGACGCTACTTTGGACTGAGCCGTAAATTTCTTAAAGGTAAAATCGAAGAGCTTTTAACTTTTGCTCAACTTGAAGAGAAGCGCAATGCCAAAGTTGAATCGCTAAGCGGTGGAATGACGCGTCGCCTCACAATTGCGCGGGCACTGGTGAGCGAGCCTGAGATATTGATGCTTGATGAACCAACCTCTGGGTTAGATCCACAAGCTCGACATATTTTGTGGGATCGCCTCTTTAGGTTGAAAGAAGATGGCGTAACGCTGCTTATAACAACTCACTTTATGGATGAGGCAGAACAACTCTGTGATCGCCTAGTTGTTATGGATAAAGGCTCGATTATGGCTGAAGGAAGCCCGGCACAACTTATGAAGGATTATTCAACAAAGGAAGTTCTAGAAGTGCGCTTTGGGTCCGAACGTAATGCACATATGGCCGATGATTTGCGCCAACTTTGTGATCGTATAGAAGAACTGCCGGACCGCATCTTGATGTACACCGAAGATGGTGAAGAGCTATTGGAACGTGTTTATAAAAAAGGATTCCACCCAAAGACTTCGCTTGTACGCCGCAGTTCGCTGGAAGATGTTTTCTTGCGATTAACCGGAAGAACGCTGATCGATTAATGAGTTCTCTCCAAACCAGACAAGGTTCACTAAAGATTGTTGATGCAGCGCGCGTTGCAGCGCGTGGTGCGCTCTTCGTTACTGAGGCTCGCTTGCGCGCAATGCTTAAATGGGTTTGGTTGATTATCTCAATTGCAATCGCTAACCCAGTTCTCTATCTCGTTTCAATTGGCCTCGGGCTCGGTTCTTATATTGATGAAAACACAGGCGCCATGGGTGTTGATGGAGTTTCATATCTAACTTTTCTGGCCCCAGCGCTGTTAGCAACCGCTGCAATTCAAGGCGCGATGGATGAGAGCGTCTATCCGACTCTCGAAGGATTTAAATGGCATAAGACTTTCTTCTCAATGAATGCGACTCCACTGAGTGGAAATCAAATTGCAATGGGTGTTTTCTTCAATAGTTTGATCCGTACTATCTTTACCGCGGTTCTATATTGGTTAGTGATGCTGGCTTTCGGAGTTCTTGATTCTCCGCGCGCATGGCTTGCCATCTTCACTGCGGTTATGGCGGGTGCGGCTTTCGGTGCGTTTATGCAAGCGTTGGCTGGCTTTCTTGAGAATGAAAATGTCTTCTTCACTATCGTTGAGCGATTTATCATTATGCCGCTCTTCTTATTTTCTGGAACTTTCTATCCTTTAACTAACATGCCGATATACCTGCAGTGGATCGGCTGGATCTCACCACTTTGGCACGCAACCGAGTTAGGTCGCTGGTTGACCTACAGTTCTGAGATTTCTACGCCCATGATCTTGTTGCACTTCATTTTCTTAAACTCAATTCTTATCTTTGGATTAATTGCATCACGCCGAATCTTTACCAAAAGGCTAGGCAAGTAATGATTATTCTGACTGCGGTTGCAATCGCTGAAGCGCGCATGGGTAAACCTGGCGAAAAGTATTATTCGGGTCGCTCACGGGCGATTATGGAGCGCGCCTACATCGCCTTTAAATCTTCAACGTGGCTCATTGTTATCTCTGGTTTTGTTGAGCCAGTGCTCTTTCTTCTCTCATTCGGTTACGGCCTTAAAGATCTAGTTGGAGATATGACCGTTGCGGGTCAACCGGTGGGTTACGTGGCATTTATTGCACCAGCACTTCTTGCAACAAGTGCAATGAACGGCGCAATTTATGATTCAACCATGAATGTATTTTTCAAGATGAATCACGAAGGCGTTTATCACGGAATGCTTGCAACTTCCCTTGGACCAATGGATGTCGCACTTGGCGAAATTAGTTGGGCGTTGCTGCGTGGTTTCTCATACGCCGTCGGCTTTATGGCTGTAGTCGTACCGCTTGGACTTGTTCCGAGCGCTTGGGGAATTTTGGCAATTCCTGCCGCAGTTCTAATTGCTTTTGGTTTTGCATCATTTGGAATGGCGGTTACTTCATATATGAAGTCATTCCAACAATTGGAAGTAATCAACATCTTTTTACTTCCGATGTTTCTCTTCTCTGGTTCTTTCTATCCGCTTTCAGTTTTCCCGGAGTGGTTACAGACTGTGATTCGTCTCTTTCCTTTGGCGCATGCGATTGATTTAGTTCGCGGGTTGACGCTGGGCAATATTTCTTGGGCGCTACTCGAACACGCGATGTATTTCGTGGTAATGATTATTGTTGGACTCTTCTTCACAACAAAGCGCCTAAACGCTTTATTTATGCGTTAAGCAGCTAGCTGAAGACCTAGATAAGCCGCGGCTAAACCAAAGCCAAGTGACATAACCAAGTTGACCGTAATCTCTTTGTACCGCTTTAACTCAAAGCCGAGATAGATATCGAGCATAAATGTTGACCAGGTTGTGAAAGCTCCAGCGAAGCCGACGGCAAACAAGTCATACACACTCTCTGTTTTGTTAAAAGTTAGACCGATTACAAATGAACCAATGACATTTACTAAGAAGATTCCATATGGCTTACTGGAGAATTTTCTAATGTATTGATCAATTGCAAAGCGAGCGGGTGCTCCGATCGCCGCGCCAAGAATTACATAAAGAGTATTCATTTGCGCACCGGAATTAGCTTGCGGCTAAGCGGTAGGACCAGCACAACGATAAGCAAACTTAAGAAGATATTTTCTACCAAGAAGAGCACTCCGCCAGAAGCTGGTTCGATTACTTGCACTGTTACCGCTGAAAACGTTGTCATTCCGGCACAGAAACCGGGAAGTAACAGATGACGGAGTTCGGTTACACCGCGGCGTTCCATTAAAACAAGCAGTGCGCTGGCAAGGGCTACGCCAATTAAATTTGCAGCAAGAGTTCCGTTCCGATCATCAGGAATGACAACGGATAGTCCGAAGCGGACCAAGGTTCCTGCTACTCCGCCTACGGCAACAAGTAGCAGTGACTTCATCTTTAGCTGCGCTTTTCTCTCTTTAAGAGACCGGCAAACATGCGCGCTGGATCGTATTTGATATCAACAACACGTTCCTTCATCGGAATGATTGCATTATCGGTGATCTTGATGTGCTCTGGGCAAACTTCAGTACAGCACTTGGTGATGTTGCACATTCCCAAGCCGTGTTTTTCTTGCGCAGTGCGCTTGCGATTTTTCAGGATATCAAGTGGGTGCATATCCAATTCTGCGATACGAATAAAGAAGCGTGGGCCAGCAAAAGATTTCTTATTCTCTTCATGGTCACGAACTACGTGGCAAACATCCTGACATAAGAAACATTCGATGCATTTACGGAACTCTTGTGAACGCTCAACGTCCACTTGTTCCATACGCGCTTCACCTGGTTTCAAGTCTGCAGGAGGTGCATAAGCTGGAATCTCCATCGCCTTCTTGTAGTTAAAGGAGACGTCGGTAACCAAATCTTTAATAACTGGGAATGCACGAAGTGGCGTTACGGTGATTGTTTCGCCCTCTTCAAATGATGCAACCTGGGTCATACAAGCAAGGCGTGGCTTGCCATTAATTTCCATTGAGCAAGATCCGCACTTTCCGGCTTTGCAATTCCAACGTACTGCTAGATCACCCATTTGAGTTGCTTGTACGCGGTGAATCACATCGAGGACAACTTCGCCTTCGTTGACATCTACCTGAACATCTTTAAGGCCACCGTCAGTTGCATCTCCTCGCCAAATGCGAAGGTTTAATTTGCGCGCCATTAGTT
>CANMCL010000065.1 GCA_947496345.1 Actinomycetota bacterium | reverse complement strand
CACGCTCTGCCCGAGGTAAGTTGAGATTAAGGACGATTACCGTGCCAGTACCAAAGCGAAAGATGTCTCGTTCGAAGACACGCTCACGTCGCGCTATGTGGAAGACAACTGCGGCATCACTTGCAGCTTGCCCACAATGCCAACAACCAAAGTTGACCCATACAGCTTGCCCAACATGCGGAACATATAACCGCCGTCAGGTTCTTGAGGTCTGATCTGTACTCACCTTTAACTTCGCAATTAGGGATTTCAATTTCTCCTGAATTGCTCGAGTTAGCTTTTACGCATCGCTCTTTTGCTTATGAAAGTGGTGCCAAAGAGACCAACGAACGCCTGGAATTTCTAGGTGATTCGGTCTTAGGTTTGATTGTTACAGAAGAACTTTATTTACGTTACCCCGATTTAGATGAATCTCGTCTATCACCACTTCGTTCTGGCATTGTAAATATGCGTGCGCTCGCTGACATTGCGCGCACTTTAGATCTTGGTAAATACATACGTCTTGGCAAAGGCGAAGAAGTAACCGGCGGGCGTGATAAAAATTCACTCCTTGCAGATGCCCTAGAAGCGCTGATTGGTGCTATCTATTTAGAACTCGGATTTGCAAGCACTACAGAAGTAGTTCGCTCTTTAATTAATGAGACCTTAGAAAACGCAATGGCGAAGGGCGCAGGGCTCGACGGAAAGACCGCGCTGCAAGAATTGGTTTCATCCCTTGGTAAAGGAACTTTGGAATATCAAGTAACCGAAACTGGACCAGATCACGATAAGAGTTTTACAGCTTTAGCAATGGTTTCTGGTGAGGCAATCGCAGAAGGAATTGGAAAGAGCAAACGCGAAGCCGAACAATCTGCTGCTCGTTCGGCATACGAAATTCTCGCAACCCTCAAGTAGTACTTCACTCGCGTCACGTATATAAACACGCCACCTAAACGGTAGGTTTACGCCGTGTATTTAAAGAGCATGACGCTAAAGGGCTTCAAGTCCTTTGCTTCGGCGACCACGCTCCGCCTAGAACCCGGGATCACTTGCGTAGTCGGCCCTAATGGTTCAGGTAAATCAAATGTTGTCGATGCGCTCACTTGGGTTATGGGCGAGCAGGGCGCAAAGTCATTGCGTGGCGGAAAGATGGAAGATGTCATCTTCGCCGGAACCAGTGGAAGAGCACCGCTCGGTCGCGCTGAAGTTTCGCTAACAATTGATAACACAGATGGTGCGCTACCCATTGATTACACAGAAGTAACCATTTCTCGCATCCTCTTCCGCAATGGACAGAGCGAGTATCAAATAAATGGTGAAGCATCGCGTTTGTTAGATATCCAAGAGTTGTTAAGCGATTCGGGTATTGGGCGTGAAATGCACGTAATTGTTGGCCAAGGTCAATTAGATGCGATCTTGATGGCCACACCTGAAGAACGTCGTGGATTCATTGAAGAAGCCGCCGGTGTTTTAAAGCACCGCAAACGTAAAGAGAAGGCGTTACGTAAATTAGATTCAATGCAAGCTAATTTAGCGCGCGTACAAGATTTAACGGTGGAACTACGCCGCCAACTTCGCCCACTGGGTAAACAAGCCGAAGTTGCAAAGAAAGCTGCGACGATCCAGGCGGATTTGCGTGATGCAAAGTTACGCTTGCTGGCCGATGATTATATTTCCCTTTCCAAAACTTTAGATGCTGAAGTCGCCGATGAAACCGCGCTACGCGAACGTCGCTCACTTGTTGAAGCAGAAAATGAAAACGTTCGCTTACGTGAAGAAGCCCTTGATGCACAAGCTGCATTTGAAAGCCCGCTATTAATTGCGGCGCAAGAAAACTTTTACTCGTTGAGCGCACTTCGCGAAAAATTCCGCGGAACTCAATCTCTTGCTCAAGAACGCTCTCGATTCTTGGCCGAAGAAGCTGAAGAAGCACGTAACGCAGGCCGTGATCCAGAAGCACTTGACCAAGAAGCAGCAGCGTTACGACTTGAGGAAGCGCAACTTCGCGCAGGGGTAGAAAGTTCTAGAAATTCTTTGGCGGCTACAACTCAAGAGTTGGCAACTGCAGAAGCTCGTTTAAAAGCAGAGGAAGATAGAATCGCTGCAGCAATGCGCGCGATCGCCGACCAACGCGAAGGAACCGCCCGTCAAGAGGGCCATATTAAATCTTTAGCAGCGCGACTAGATGCTATTGCTGAAGAAATCGCACGTTTAGTTAAGGCGCGCGATGAAGCACAATCCCGAGCTGAAAATGCGCAACGTGAGTATTCAACTTATGAGATGGATATCGCCGGTGCAGATGCCGGAGAACTTGGATTAGATTCTGAATTTGATATCGCAAAGAACGGTCTTGATAAAGCAAAAGTTGATTTAGCAAGTTTGATTGATGCAGAACGCGCTGCCGATCGTGAACGAAATGCTATTGAATCAAAACTGGAGGCGATGCAATTAACATCGCAATCTCGCGATGGGGGAGCGGCCCTAATCCGTGATTCCCGCGGACTTACTCTTCTAGGCAGCGTGGCTTCGCTTATTAGTATCGATAACGGATGGGAAGCAGCAACTGCTGCTGCGCTTGGAACTCTCTCCGATGCGATTGTTGTCCGGGATTTGAATTCCGCGGTGAGCGCGCTTACAACGCTACGAAACGAGAACTTAGGACAGGCCGATGTCTTGGTTTACGAACCAGGATCGCATAATTCAGCAAGCATTCCAGCCGGACTTACACCACTTACAAACTATGTGCGCTCATCCGAAATTGGCGACCTGTTGGCTTCACTGCTCGCTTCCACAGTTGTAGTTAACAGCGCACGCGATGCTGAAAGCATTTTGCGCTCTAACCCGAGTTTAACTGTTGTTACCCGTGACGGTGATGTCATTACCGCAAAGCGTGCACGTGGCGGTTCCGCATCCTCCACATCTTTGATTGAGATAAATGCACTCGTACTAGAATTAAGTAAGAAGCTAGAAGTTATTACCCACAATTGTGATCGCCTTAAATTTGAGATCGTCACCGCACAAAGTGAAGTAGATTCCAAGCAAAGCGCCTTTGACATCGCCCTTTCAAAGTTAAACGAGTCAGATGCACGTATTGCTGCGCTAACTGAACAACTTGCCGTCTCTGGACAGAACATGAAGTCTGCTAGCGCCGAAGTAGAACGACTCAATTCGGCTATCGCTGAAGCCAGCGCAGCTAAAGGTCGAGACGAGAATGAACTCTCCATTGCATCTGCACAATTACAGCAACGTGGCGAAACCGCAGAGCCGGATCACAGCGCCGCCGAAACGCTTCGCAACCAAGTCTCTCTTGCAAGAACAGCAGAAGTCGAAGCGCGACTGGCAGTACGCACTAGTGAAGAGCGAGTCGATTCCATTTCTGCCCGTGCGAAAGCGTTGGAAGATTCTGCAAGCGCGGAACGCGAAGCATCTGCCCGAGCTGTATCTCGACGCGGGGCACGCGCACGCGGTGCGCTTATTTCATCTGCGATCGCCGAAGCTGCATATGAAGCGCTAATCCATATTGAACGCTCAATCGCTAAAGCTGCAACCGAGCGCGCAAGGCTAGAAGGATCGCGTTCTGACCGTGAAGGTGAAACACTCACTGTGCGCGCACGCAGTCGTGAACTTGCAACTGAACTAGAACAACTTACTTCCTCCGTACATAAAGATGAGATTGCCAGAGCAGAACAACGCATGCGAATAGAAGCGCTAGAAACTAAGTGCGTGGAAGAGCTGGGTGTTGATACGACAACATTGGTAAATGAATATGGTCCGCATAATGATGTTCCAACATTTATCGAGACCGATGAGGGTGAAATTGTTGCCACCGAGTTAATTCCATATCGCCGCGACCAACAAGAGAAGCGCTTGGCTGCTACGGAAAGATCTTTAACCCTTCTTGGAAAGATCAATCCTTTGGCTCTTGAGGAGTACAACGCGCTGGAAGAGCGCTTGAAGTTCCTTGCTGAACAGCTAGAAGATTTGAAACGCACCAAGAAAGATCTACTCGATATCATCAAGGAAGTTGATGACCGAGTACAAAGCATCTTCATGGAAGCTTTTGAAGAAACAGCAAAGCATTTTGAAGATATCTTCGCGCGACTATTCCCAGGCGGAGACGGTCGATTGATTCTCACTAACCCAGATGACTTGTTAAATACTGGCGTTGATGTGGAAGCGCGTCCACCTGGAAAGCGAATTAAACGACTCTCACTGCTTTCAGGTGGCGAAAAATCACTCACCGCTGTCGCGATGTTGATTGCAATATTTAAAGCTCGCCCAAGTCCTTTCTACGTACTAGATGAAGTTGAAGCGGCGTTGGATGATGTGAACCTAGGTCGTTTGCTGGTGATTCTGGAAGAGCTCCGTGCAAGTTCACAGTTGATCATCATTACTCACCAGAAACGCACTATGGAGATCGCCGATGCGCTCTATGGCGTAACCATGCGCGGTGATGGCGTTACGGAAGTTATTTCACAGCGCTTGCGCGATTCTGAATCTGCTTAGCTAATTGGTTTTAAATGGGAATTTTTAGCAAGTTCGTTGCCAAGTTAAAGGGCCAATCAACTGCCGATCCGCTGGATTGGAAAGTGCTTGAAGAAGAACTACTAGCCGCAGATTTAGGACCAAAGTTAACTGCTGAGATTTTAAAGAGCGCACAAAGTTTAAAAGGTGATGATGCGCTTTCTTCGCTCAAAGAAATTCTTAATTCACATCTTTCTACGGAGCCTCGCGTTCTATCGGGTGAAAATTCGGTTGGAGTAATTCTCGTTGTCGGAGTTAACGGAACCGGAAAGACTACTTCGGTCGCTAAGTTAGCTAAATTTCTAAAGCAATCTGGCGCTTCTGTGATGCTCGCCGCGGTAGATACATTTCGCGCCGCAGCGGTCGATCAATTGCAAACCTGGGGCGAACGTATCGGTGTTCAGGTGATCTCCGGTAAAGAGGGGGCGGAACCAGCCGCAGTTGCCTTCGATGCTGCATCGGCAGCGAGCGTTTCACAAGTTAAATTCTTAATTATCGATACCGCTGGACGTCTTCACAATAAGAACGATTTAATGGCCGAACTTGGAAAGATTAGACGAGTAGTAGAAAAGACTTTGCCAGTTAGTGAAGTTCTTTTAGTTATAGATGCGACAACCGGTCAGAACGGAATTGCGCAAGCAAAGATCTTTACTGAAGCGGTGGATGTAACTGGTTTGATTCTCACGAAATTAGATGGCAGCGCCCGCGGCGGGGTGGCCTTAGCGATCGAGAGCGCGCTAGATATACCAATTAAGTTTGTTGGGACAGGTGAAGGCGAGAGTGATTTTGCACCATTTGACCCTAACCAGTACTTATCTGGCTTGATAAACGATTAACTTCGGCAGGCCTGTAACAAACTTGTAACACAGGACGCTCTTTTGTGACCGCGTCTTAACCTTTAAAACGAGCCAACGTAACTCGCGATGGGCATCTTTACCCCATCTCAAAGGCGAGAGATTTCTCGACAACACTGACAATACAAAGGTGGTTTATTCATGGAAGAAGTTGTTCTAAACACAGGTGACACCGCGTGGATGCTGATAAGCACCGGCCTGGTAACCCTAATGATTCCTGGCTTGGCGCTCTTCTACGGTGGAATGGTTCGCGTAAAGAGTCTTCTCAATATGATGATGATGTCTTT
>CANMCL010000064.1 GCA_947496345.1 Actinomycetota bacterium | reverse complement strand
ATTTATCGAGCGCTGACAGCAGCCAAAGAGAGTAAGAGTTTAGAATCGGCAAGAGCAGCAATGCACCTGATTTGTTCACAAGAGCCACTCTTTAAATTGGATTATGCCGAGATCATCGATGAAAAAAACTTTGAAATTGCCACTGATTCCACCTCAAAGCAGCGTGCAATAATCGCTGGTTGGCTAAATGGGGTCCGTTTGATTGACAATATGCAGATGAACCCATCAACCGGAATTGCCGGTGTGCGATGAAGTTACTTGCACCTGAGCCAGGATGGACTGCAACTGCTGATGTAATCGTGGTTGGTTCTGGAATTGCCGGGCTTACAACTGCTTTGCAAGCACGCACTTTCGGTCTCTCTGTATTAATTGTTACAAAATCTAAAGTGGATGAAGGCTCTACTAAATGGGCGCAAGGCGGAATCGCTGCAGCACTTGGCCCTGGTGATACTCCTGATCAACATTTAAAGGACACCTTGGTGGCAGGCGCTGATTTATGTGACGTTGAAGCAGTGCGCGTATTAGTAACCGAAGGACCTGAAGCGGTGCGTAAATTGATCGAGCGCGGCGCAATTTTTGATACCGAAGATTCAGGGGAAATTTCACTTACTCGTGAAGGTGGACATTTACGTAATCGAATTTTGCATGCCGGGGGAGATGCAACCGGCGCTGAAGTTTCGCGCGCACTCCTTGCTGCAGTGCAGGATGATCCCGAGATCGAAGTTGTCGAAGATGCGCTTGTGTTGGATGCGCTTAAAGATGCTAATGGCGCGGTCTGCGGTGTAACACTGCACGTGATTGGCGCAGGAAGTCGCGACGGCGTTGGTCGCGCTTTAGGTAAAGCGGTTGTATTAGCGACCGGCGGACTCGGCCAAGTAT
Source organism: Actinomycetota bacterium (assembly GCA_947496345.1). The sequence continues at coordinate 4,828 of CANMCL010000064.1, read as the reverse complement.
TTGCACAAACAACCAATCCTTCCGTTTCAACTGGAGATGGTGTTGCCTTAGCATTACGTGCTGGTGCGAAAGTAGCTGATGTGGAATTTATCCAGTTCCATCCCACAGTTCTATGGCTGGGAGATAACACGCAAGGTCAACAACCTTTGATTAGTGAAGCGGTGCGCGGAGAAGGCGCATATTTGCTGGATGATTCAGGCGATCGATTTATGTTAGCCGAACATAAATTAGGTGAACTTGCCCCACGAGATGTGGTTGCAATCGCATCAATGCGTCGAATGAATAAGACCGGAGCGCTTCACGTCTGGTTGGATGTGCGACATTTAGCTGGTTTTGAAAGCCGCTTCCCAACTATTTACGCATCTTGCATTTCGCACGGCATCAATCCAAGTAAAGATTTGATCCCAGTAGCACCAGCTTCGCATTATGCATCCGGCGGAGTTCGCGTTGATTTAAATGGCCACACCAGCGTTAAAGGACTTTATGCCTGCGGAGAGACCGCCTGTTCTGGCGTACACGGTGCTAATCGTTTAGCTTCAAATTCCCTGCTTGAAGGACTGGTATTTAGCGCGCGAATTGCTGCAGATATTGCTGCAAATTTAAAAGAGCGCTCTGAACCTGTTGCAGATAATTCCAAATCAATTCTCTTAGACCCAACAAACCGACGCGAACTACAACTTAGTATGAGTCGAGGCGCAGGAGTGTTGCGCTCTTCCGATTCGTTGTTGCAAACCAGCGCGGATTTAACTCGCATTCAAGATCGCAAGAGCACTAATCCTTGTGTTGAGGCGTGGGAGACGACAAACCTATTTCAACTTGCTGAAGCAATTTTAAAGGCGGCGCTAATTAGACAAGAGACTCGTGGCTCTCACTGGCGTGAAGATTTTCCAAATCCAGAAAGCAATTGGCGCAAGAGAATTGTTCAAGAATTGGACCGTAATGGAAATTGGACGACTAGTTATCAGGAAGTGGGTGGAAAGTGACAGATCAAGAGTTGATAAAAGCTGCACTCGCGGAAGATCTAGCCGGGGGAGTTGATATAACTTCACAGGCAACTATTGCTGCAGATGCAAACGCTGCTGCAGATTTTGTAGCCCGTATGGATGGAGTTATTGCGGGGATCAATATCGCCCACGCAGTTCTTGCCGAAGTTGGGTTGACTGATGTAACTCTTTGCAAGAAAGATGGAGATCACGTTAAAGCCGGTGAGGTGTTAATGACCGTGCGTGGAAATACACGAGCGATTTTATTGGCAGAGCGCACCGCACTTAACTTTTTTGGACACTTAAGTGGAATTGCAACCTTAACCAGCAAATGGGTGGCGGAAGTTTCCGGAACAAAATGTCAGGTTCGCGATACGAGAAAAACCACACCAGGTATGCGGGTTATTGAAAAATACGCAGTTCGCATGGGTGGCGGAACAAATCACCGCATGAACTTAAGCGATGCCGCGTTGATTAAAGATAATCACATAGCCGCAGCCGGCGGAGTGATCACTGCTTTCGCCCAAGTTCGTACAGCGTTTCCAGAGGCAGAGATTGAGATTGAAGTAGACACCCTTGAGCAGTTAAAAGAAGTGATCTCACAGAAGCCTGATCTCGTGCTCCTGGACAACATGTCCCCAGAACAATGTGCGGAAGCTGTTGCTTTAGTAAACGGTGCATTTAAATTAGAAGCATCAGGTGGGATTTCAATTGCCAATGCGCGCGCATATGCGCAATCTGGTGTTGATTACATTGCCATTGGGGCGCTGACACACTCTGCGCCAATCTTTGATATCGGTCTAGATCTGAGAGCGGAGTAGTTATGTTGCTAACTGTTGATGTCGGAAACACAAATACCGTTTTGGGTATTTTTCAGGGTGATCAATTGATTCGCTCCTGGCGAGTAAAGACTGATCCGCGCACAACCTCAGATGAGTTGTGGTTGCAATATCGCTCACTTGTTGCTGATTATGAAATTACTGGACTTTCCATCTGTTCAACAGTTCCGGCGACACTTCGTGAACTGCGAACAATGATCGCAACATACTTCTCAAAAATACCAACCACAATTGTGGAGCCAGGAACTAAGACTGGTGTTCCGCTCTTAGTTGATAACCCAAAAGAGATCGGCGCAGATCGCATCGTAAATACTTTAGCGGCGCACACTCTTTATGGTGGACCCGCAATCGTCGTAGATTTTGGAACTTCAACAAATCTTGATGTCGTTTCTCCTAAAGGAGAATTCTTGGGTGGAGCACTTGCACCAGGTATTGAAATTTCAGTGGATGCTCTGGCCGCGCGCGCAGCGCAATTGCGCAAAGTGGAACTGATTCGCCCAAAGAACGTTATTGGAAAGAACACCGTCGAAGCTCTGCAATCTGGAACCATCTTTGGATTTGCCGGACAAGTAGATGGATTAGTTGATCGCATCACTGCTGAGTTAGCGCAGAGTTATGATGAAGCCCCAACCGTGATTGCAACTGGCGGACTCGCACCGCTAATCATTGGAGTTGCAGAAACTATTGATGAGCATGAGCCTGATCTCACCTTGGTTGGCTTGCGCCTAATCCACGAGCGAAATGTCTAATAGGTAGACTTTCGCCATTATGAGTAACGAAGAGCAGCCCGCCGCATCGGTAGAAGATGACCTACCTGAGCAGTTACGCATCCGCCGCGAAAAACGTGCGGGGTTAATTGAGCGCGGGGTTGAGCCTTATCCAGTTTCTGTTTCTCGTACCGCATCGCTCGCAGAAATTCGCGTGAAGTACGCAACTCTAGAAACTGATTCGACTACTGGTGATATTCAAAGTTTGACTGGTCGCGTTATCTTTAAACGAGATACTGGAAAACTTTGTTTCGCCACTTTGCGTGAAGGTGATGGCACCGAACTTCAAGCGATGCTCTCACTCGATAAGGTTGGTCAAGATACTTTAGATTCCTGGAAGAGCGATATTGATCTGGGAGACATAGTCAGCGTCACCGGCGAAATCATTACCTCAAAGCGCGGCGAACTTTCTATTCTGGCTACCAGCTACGCGATGGCCGCTAAATCTCTTCGCCCGCTGCCAAATGATCACAAACCAATGTCAGAGGAAACCCGCGTTCGCATGCGTTATGTGGATTTGATAGTTCGTGATGAAGCGCGCGCAAATGCCCGTTTGCGACCAGCGGTGATGCGTTCGTTACGTGAGACATTCCATAAAGAAAACTTTGTAGAAGTTGAAACTCCAATGTTGCAGGTAATGCACGGTGGAGCAGCAGCGCGTCCCTTTAAATCTTTCAGTAATGCTTACGATATGGATCTGTACCTGCGCATCGCCCCCGAACTATTTCTAAAGCGTTGCGTCGTTGGCGGCATTGAGCGAGTCTTTGAAATCAATCGCAACTTCCGCAATGAAGGAGCAGATTCATCTCACTCACCTGAGTTTGCAATGATCGAGAGTTACCAGGCATATGGTGATTGGCGCTCAATTGCAGATTTAACTCGAGCTCTGGTTCAGAATGCCGCAATGGCAATCGCAGGTTCACATGTAGTTACACACCACGATGGTCGCCAAGCAGATCTCGGCGGAAAGTGGCGCGAGATTTCACTTTATGACGCTATTACTGAGGGTGTTGGTGAAAGCGTTACTGCGCTTACTCCACTTGAAGATCTGAAGAAGATTGCGACGAAACTAGGCATGAAGATTGACCCCAAGTGGATTACTGGAAAACTCGCGGAAGAAATCTTCGAACATGTTGCTAAAGATCAACTCATCGCCCCAACTTTTGTAATGGGATTTCCTATTGATACCTCGCCATTGGTGCGCGCACACCGCGAATTGCCGGGGGTTGCTGAAAAATGGGACTTGTATGTTGATGGCTTCGAACTTGCCACTGGTTATTCCGAACTGATTGACCCAGTGATTCAACGCGATCGATTGATTGAACAAGCAACGCTTGGTGCAAAGGGTGACCTAGAAGCGATGCAAGTTGATGAAGATTTCTTGCGCGCCATGGAATTTGCAATGCCACCAACTGGTGGAATGGGTATGGGCGTCGATCGTTTATTGATGGCACTCACTGGCCTAGGAATTCGCGAAACAATTTTATTCCCGCTGGTAAAACCTGAAGTCGAATAACCATGATCGTTATTCGTCCAGCACGCACCAGCGATGTTAAAACTATTCGCCAGCTTGTAGATTCTTATGCCGCACCCGGTCAGATGCTCTCTAAAGAAACTGTCACACTATATGAAAGCGTTCAAGAATTTACCGTCGCTGAAATTGATGGAAAAGTTGTTGGTTGCGGAGCACTTCACATTCTGTGGGATGACTTAGCCGAAGTTCGTACAGTTGCAGTAGAAAAAAGTTTTCATAAGCAAGGAATTGGACATCAGATACTTGAAAGAATTATTGAGCGCGCCCGCGAAGTGGGAGTAGAAAGAATATTCTGCTTAACATTCCAAACTTCATTCTTTGGCCGTCACGGATTTTTAGAAATTGAGGGAACACCAGTTGCACCAGATGTTTATCAACAATTACTGCGTTCTTATGATGCCGGTGTTGCCGAATTCCTAGATCTCGAAGCCGCTAAGCCCAATACCCTGGGCAATACCCGCATGCTCTTAACCCTGTAGCCACCCCCAGATAACGCTACTTCTAGCCCCATTTGGGAATATCAGACCTAAATCTGGGGTTCTATTGACCACAAGCTATCCACCTCGCGTCTTCCCTGTGTTGGGTTATAGGCTTGGCTAGAACCGAATATTTACCACCTTTAAAGGAGTCTGCCGATGTTTGAGCGCTTTACCGATCGAGCCCGACGTGTTGTTGTCTTGGCTCAAGAAGAAGCACGCATGCTCA
>CANMCL010000063.1 GCA_947496345.1 Actinomycetota bacterium | reverse complement strand
GCTCTGGATGCAGGCCATCGGGTGAACAGATGATTACCGCGTCTACGGTTGGATCATTGATTAGATCAGCGACTGAGGAGTGCTTATTAATTGTGGCACCTGATTTAGCAGATAACTCATTTGCCAGTGCATCCATGCGCGCTGCATCAAGATCGAAGAATGCGGTGACTACAGCACCGTCAACAGAGTCTGTGATGTACCTGGCGTGGCCAGCTCCCATGATTCCTACACCGATGACACCTACGCGAATATCAGACACTTTTTACTCCCAGTTCGTTTTCTTATTTGGTTTTTAAATTTGCTACAGCAGGTGCAGCAACGTTGTGTAAATAATCGACAGATTGTTTCATACCCGTGATTGGGCCTTCGCCAACACCAGGCATTTCACCAGTGATAGCAACATCTTGTTCAATTACATACCAGCCTTGATAGCCAGCGCTCTCAAGCGCCAAAATTGTTTCGAGAATTGGTACATCACCTTGTCCCAGCGGAGTAAATAAACCTTTCTGTACGCCTTCCATAATGCTCTGTTGTCGAGCAAGCACAGGTGGCACAGACTTCATATTTACATCTTTTAAGTGCACGTGGCCAACTCGGCTGGAATACTTCTTAGCGAACTCAACTGTGTCTTGGCCACCGATTGTCATATGCCCAGTATCCAAACACCACATAACATCTGAGTTTTCTACTACACGATCAATATCTCGCTTAGTTTCAACAACGGTCTGTAAATGTGGATGTACTACTTGAACAAGTCCGTGATCTTTACAAATATGATCTACTTCGGCCAAAACCTTAAAAAATTGCTTAACTTCATCGCTGCTGAGTTCTTCTGGGTTAGCCCAGTCCCAACTTTGTACTGGTGATGAAACTAAATGCGTTGCGCCGATCTCTTGAAATTTCTTACTTGTCTTTAGCACCGCTTCTATTGTGGCTTTCTCCTGTGACTTATCGTGCAAGACAACTGGAGTAAATCCACCGATCATCGACATTTTAAATTCTGCTAATTGATCTTTAAGTTCTGCGGAGTCATCTGAGAAAAATCCTGGTGCACCAAGTTCTGTTGCGGGTAAACCAAGACTGGTCATTTCAGATAAGACTCGTTTTGTTGGCAACATCGCGCCCCAACCCGGGACTTCACAGATTCCCCAAGAAATAGGTGCCGATGCGATGCGTTGTAAAAATGTCGCGGTCATTGGCTGATCATAACTTGCGCGATAAGGTCTGAACATGACTATGGATATAGGCGGATCTTTCCTCCACGAATTAACTGGCAGCTTCTCGCAAGGTTCTGACTCAAATCCAACGGTCGCAATGGTGGAAGCCTCTTACAAGGCCAATAACCTGCACTATCGATACATCAACTGTGAAGTGAACCCAGACCAGCTGGGCGCGGCTGTAGCAGGCGCTAAAGCGATGAATTGGAAGGGTTTTAACTGCTCGATCCCGCACAAAGTCGAAGTGATTAAGTATTTAGATAGCCTGGGGGAATCGGCTGCGCTTATTGGAGCGGTTAATTGCGCGGTAAATCGCGATGGCAAATTAATTGGTGAAAATACCGACGGAAAAGGTTTTCTTAAATCATTTTTAGAGATAACTCCTGCGACTGGAAAAACCATTGTTCTGCTTGGCGCAGGCGGCGCGGCGCGGGCAATCGCGGTTGAACTCGCTTTAGCGGGTGCGAGTAAGTTCTATGTTGTAAATCGCTCACGTGCTCGCGGAGAAGAGCTGACTGCGTTATTAAACGATAAAACTAACGCTAGTGCCGAATTTGTGGAGTGGAATAAGACATTTGAAATTCCGCTTGATGCCGAAGTAGTAATTAACTCGACTTCAATGGGCATGGTTAACACCGAAGGGCAACAAGATATTAACTTCGATTCGATTCGCCCCGGAATGTTGGCGGCAGATGTGATTGTTAATCCGCCACAAACATACTTCTTAACCGAAGCCGGTAAGCGTGGAGCAACCACACTGCAAGGATTAGGAATGGTGGTTAACCAAGCGGTAATCGCAATCGAGTATTGGACCGGAGTTGCGGTCGATCCTAAAGATTTACGTAACGAACTTACACGCGTCTTGGGGCTTTCTTAAACTTTCGCAAGATCGGATTCGGCAACAACGCGCAGTGCTTGCGCGGCGATCGTCAGCGCCGGATTCATAGCCGCAGATGATGGGAAGAATCCACCATCAATTAGATAAAGATTGTGATGATCGTGGCTGCGGCAGTATCCGTCTACGACGCTGGTGCGCGGATCGTTGCCGGCCACAGTTGTTCCGCACTGATGCGAGTTCATTGAAATATCAAAGGGTTGTCTAAAGATCCCTTGATAGCCCGCCTTGCGCAATACTTTCTTGGCGCGGCGCAGAAGTTCCATATGCGTCTTCATACCAACAGATTTGCGGGCGATCTTAATCGCTCCGTTTTCAGCGATAGTCACTCGGTTATCAGGGTGCGGTAGATCCTCGCTCATCACCACAAATTCAACGCTGTGATCTGAAATCAAATTAAGCAGTGGAAGCGGAACGTGCTTAGCAAAAGATTTCATCATTATGCCTTGCACTTTTCCGATTAACTGAACCGCACCGAGTGGATAACCCTTGCCGCCGTCTAAGTACCAGTCTGTGAAAGAGAGTGTTTTCTGGAAGGTGACATCGTTCTTGCGGCGCATGTCTACAGCGGCAATGTGGCTGTTGTTATGCATCATAAAATTGCGTCCAACTTGATCAGATGAATTGGCAACACCAGAGCGCAGTAAGAGCGCTGCGGTATTTACCGAACCAGCTGAAATCACAAATTTCTTGCCGTGAATTTCTAACTGCTCCCCATTGCGAGTTGCTTCTAAGTGGCTAACAGATTTTCTATCATCCGATAAAACAATTCGATTTACTTGCACCGAGGTCATCAAAGTTACATTGCCAGTTGCAATCGCTGGATTCAAAGCATTTACTTCAGCATCACTTTTGGCATCTAATTTACAAACAAAACCATCACAAGTCTTACAGCGGATGCACTTTCCACCTGGCCCCAAATCAATTCCCATTGAATTCGAATGTGGGCGCACGCCTGCTTTAGTTAATCGCCTACCGAGTTCTTCAACATAAGGCTCGTGTTTCATTGCAGGATACGGAAATGGCGTACTGCGCGTATTACCGTAAATATTCTGCGCATCACCGTGAACGCGATATAACTCTTCTGCGCCGTAGTAATACGGTTCTAAATCATCGTATGTAAAAGGCCAAGCTGGCGATATTCCCTCTTGGTGCTTTATTAATCCGAAATCGAATCGGCTAAAACGGGGAAGCGATGCTCCATAAACTTTGCTATTTCCACCGACAAAGTAGTGAACGCCGGGAACAAACTCTTTCTCTTTCTCGTCCACCCACTTTTCATTGGGCTTGTACCGAGTCTTCATAAAGATTTCTGAAGGTGACCAATTCTCTGGCTCGCGTGGCATCCGTTCGCCACGTTCTAAAACCAAGGTCTTTACGCCCTTATTTGCCAGGGCATAGGCAGTGGTTGCTCCACCCATCCCAGAACCAACAATGACCACATCCGATTCAATACGAACCGGAGTGGCCATTGTTTTTAGGTCTACTTTTACTTAGAGATTAACGAACTGAACTGAGTGCTTGGTCTTTCTTATCAACTGTCATAGCGCCAGTCATGATTGCAACAACATCGTTCATTGAGTGGCTCTTTGGAGTAACAACTGCAGCGCGCTTTCCGAGGCGTTGTACCTGGATGCGATCTGCAACTTCAAAGACCTGCGGCATGTTGTGTGAAATCAGAATAACCGGCATACCGCGATCACGAAGTGATTCGATTAGCTTGAGAACCTGACGTGATTCACGAACACCAAGTGCTGCAGTTGGCTCATCAAGGATGATCACCTTCTGACCGAATGCAGCAGCACGAGCTACTGCAACTGCCTGACGCTGACCACCAGAGAGTGTTTCAACAGCCTGTGCAATGTTCTGAATTGTTCCGATGCCAAGTGCTGCAATATGTTCTTTCGCAGCCTTGCGCATTCCAGAGCTATCGATCATACGGAGAACTGATCCAAGTGGACCCTTCTTACGCATTTCGCGACCTAGGAAAAGATTGGCGGCGATATCGAGAGCCGGTGCAACAGCAAGTGTCTGATACACGGTTTCGATTCCGGCATGACGACCATCTTGTGGTCGCTTAAATGAAACTTCTTGACCATCAAGAATTATCTGACCCTGATCAGGTACTTCAGCGCCAGATAAACATTTGATCATTGTTGACTTACCAGCTCCGTTATCGCCGACTACTGCGAGAACTTCACCAGGAAAGAGTTCCAAGTCAGAGCCATCTAGTGCGATGACGCGACCGTATGACTTCGCAAGCCCAACGGCTTGAAGAATTGGTTTCTTACTCATTTGCGTGCCTTTCTGATCCATTGGTCAACCGAGACCGCGAAGATAATAAGAAGTCCGATAGCCAAGAGCTGGTAGTACAAATCAACGCCGGCAAGTGTCAAACCATTACGGAAAACACCCACGATAACGGCGCCAATTAGCGTGCCGAATATCGTGCCGCGGCCACCGAATAGTGAGGTACCTCCAATAACCACCGCAGTGATCGCATCGAGGTTTAGATCACCACCCGTGTTCGGGCTTGCCACAGTAACGCGGCCAATAACAATCCAGGCTGCGAGTGCGAAGGTAAGGCCAGCAACAATGTAAACGCTCATTAGAACGCGGTTGACTGAAATACCCGCCAAGCGCGCTGCATCAATATCATCGCCGACTGCATATACGTGGCGTCCCCAAGAGGTGTAGCGCAAGACGAAGGCCAAGACCATATACATAGCGAACATAAATAGAACGCCAGTTGTAACTCGGAACGGTCCGAGATCTACATAATGACCGAGGGTTAATAGGAATGGATCCATCTCAATTGAAGGAACAGTTCCCTTTGTTAAAGTCAGAGTTAGGGCGAGGAATACGTTGAATGTTCCCAAGGTAACGATGAATGGTGGCAATTTAACTTTTGTTACTAAGAAGCCGTTAATTGCTCCACCGAGCATGCCAACAAGGAGTCCGGCTGGGAATGCTAACCAGATCGCGATACCAACTGGTTCACCTTCGCCAGGCGTTCCTTGAACTAATTTTGCCATCGTCATTGATGAAAAGACTGCGATAGCGCCACAAGAAAGGTCGATACCAGCGGTCAGAATAATTAGTGTCTGTCCGGCTGCTACTGCACCGACGATCGCTACTTGCTGAAGGATAAGTGAGAAGTTAGATGGTGTTAAAAAGTTTTCATTGAAAAAACTAAAGATAATTGATGCTACAACGAGCACCATTGTTGAGCTCAGCCATGGATATTTATGTAGAAGAGCTTGCATTTTTTGGCTAAACGATGCGCGATCCTGAAACTCTGATGCTGCGTCGTAGACGGCCGTATCTTGGCTCACTTGGAATCCTTTCAAAACTAAAAATTGTCAATATTGATTTAACTGAACTTGTTAGGTAACCGAACCCTAGTGCTAAAACCTTATTACAAATGCTGTTTTAGTTAAAGAGGGCGACTGCCGAAGCAGCCGCCCTCTTTAAACACTCTTCTTTAGTTATTCACTAAAGAGCTGGGATTAACCCCAAGCGTTTGCTAGACCGTATTCAGTTGTCTCTGATGGAACTCCATCTTGTGGGTCATCAGTAATCAACTTAACGCCGGTGTTGAAGAAGTCAAGACCTTCTGAAGTTGTTGGC
>CANMCL010000062.1 GCA_947496345.1 Actinomycetota bacterium | reverse complement strand
CTCATCTCGACACAGTTTGGCCGCACGGTTCGTATCAACCACTTTGGGAAGTTAAAGGCGATGTCATTCGCGGCCCTGGAGTCTTTGATATGAAGGCGGGCTTTGTACAAGCTCTCTTTGCACTAAAGGATATTGATGGTGCTGCAGATCGTGTGGCCCTAGTTGCGACTACCGATGAGGAAACCGGTTCTTTTGCTTCACGAGAATTAATTATGGAGCTATCCGCCGCTGCCGAAGCAGTATTAGTTTTAGAGGCATCACTAGATGGCAAAGTTAAAACTGGCCGTAAGGGCACAGCGATGTACAAAGTGACTGTGCACGGATTGGCAGCGCATGCTGGTCTAGAACCAGAAAAGGGCGTTAACGCAACTGTTGAAATTGCCCACGTTATTCTCCAACTTGCTGCGCTAGAAAATAAAGAGCACGGAACAACTGTTGTTCCAACTTTATTGAAATCTGGCAATAGCGCTAATACCGTTTCGGATCAAGCAGTTCTTGAAATCGATGCACGCTCATTTGCACAATCTGAAATTGAACGAGTTGATGCAGCTATCAAGTCCCTTAAGGCGACGGTTTCCGGCGCACGCTTAGAGATAACAGGTGGACTAAATCGTCCTCCACTTCAGCCATCGTCGACGAAAGCGCTTTACGAAAGAGTTGAACAAGTTGCAAAATCAATTGGAATGGCGCCGCTAGGTTGTGCCGAAGTAGGTGGAGCCAGCGATGCTAATTTCGCAGCGGCTGCTGGCGCGCAAGTTCTTGATGGATTAGGTGCCGTCGGTGGTGGTGCACACGCGCCAAGTGAATGGCTAAGTTTGAAATCTATTGAAGAACGTAGCGCCTTGCTCCACGCATTTATTAAAGATTTGCTGAAATGAGCGAAGGCCCGCTAATTGTCCAGAGCGATAAAACGCTTCTGCTAGATATCGATCATCCCCTTTCAACAGAATGTCGTCGCGCGATCGCGCCATTTGCTGAACTAGAACGTTCACCAGAACATATCCATACTTATCGATTAACCAACCTGGGCTTATGGAATGCGCGCGCTGCTGGCCACGATGCAGAGCTAGTCATCGATACTTTGATCAAATATTCACGATATGCAGTTCCGCATTCTCTTCTTGTAGATGTTGCTGAAACTATGTCGCGCTACGGGCGTTTGCGTTTAGAAGCCGACCCAGTGCACGGGCTAATCTTGATCACAACCGATGTTGGTGTTTTGGAAGAAGTTATTCGCGCGAAGAAGATCGCTCCGCTCTTGGGTGTTCGCATCGATCCCGAAACTATTGTGGTTCATCCCAGCCAGCGCGGTGCAATTAAACAATCGCTGCTTCGACTCGGTTGGCCAGCAGAAGATTTTGCCGGGTACGTTGATGGTCAAGCCCATGAAATTTCACTTAAGCAGAACGATTGGAAGATCCGCCCCTATCAAGAATTAGCAGCCGAAGGATTTTGGCACGGTGGTTCAGGCGTAGTAGTTCTTCCATGTGGTGCAGGAAAGACAATTGTTGGCGCAGCTGCGATGGCCCACGCCAAGGCAACGACTCTTATTTTGGTGACCAACACCGTGGCGGCGCGTCAATGGCGTGATGAGTTATTGCGCCGAACAACTTTAAATGAAGATGAGATTGGTGAATATTCTGGAGCGAAGAAAGAGATTCGCCCAGTAACAATTGCGACTTATCAAGTTATGACCAAGAAAAAGAATGGCGTTTACTCACATTTAGATTTATTCGATACCCACGACTGGGGCTTAATTATTTATGATGAAGTCCACTTACTTCCTGCGCCAATCTTCCGATTTACTGCAGATATTCAATCGCGCCGCCGCTTAGGCCTTACCGCCACTTTAGTTCGTGAAGATGGCATGGAAGGCGAAGTCTTTTCACTTATTGGGCCAAAGCGTTTTGATGTACCTTGGAAAGAGATCGAAGCACAGGGTTATATTGCCCCGGCAGAATGTATTGAAGTACGCGTGAACCTGACAGAAGCAGAGCGACTTTCTTATGCGACCGCAGAACCTGAAGAGCGATATCGCTACTGCGCAACGACTCGAACCAAGCGCAATGTCGTTGAAAAATTGGTGGATCTTCACGCGGGAGAACAAATACTCGTAATCGGTCAATACATCGATCAATTAGATGATTTATCAGAGACTTTAGGCGTTCCGGTTATTAAAGGTGAGACTCCAATTAAAGAACGCGAAAGGTTATTTGCCGCCTTCCGAACTGGTGAAATCACTTGCCTAGTTGTATCAAAAGTCGCTAACTTTTCAATTGATCTTCCGGAAGCGACAATTGCGATCCAGGTATCTGGTGCATTTGGTTCGCGCCAAGAAGAAGCGCAAAGACTCGGACGTATCGTTCGTCCAAAGGCCGATGGCCGTGGTGCAAAGTTTTATTCTGTAGTCTCACGCGACACTATCGATCAAGATTTTGCACAGAATCGCCAACGCTTCCTGGCGGAGCAAGGTTACTCATACCGAATTATTGACGCTGACGATGTTTTTCAAGGGAAGATTTAAATCTTTCGGGATCGACTTTATAAAAGTCGTGGTGCTCTCCATCAATATGTATAACTGGCACTTCGTGCCCGTACAACTTTTCTAATTCATTTGAACCATCGATGTATCTAACTTCTATCTCAAATTTAAGCTCATCTTTTAGGTCGGTAAGAGTTGTTTCAGCAACTTCGCAAAGATGGCACCCATGGCGCGAGTAGATTGTTATTAAGTTACTCATTTTTTCTTAGATTGCTTTGAGGTAAATGCTCGGTCGACTAGCTCTTGAATTACCAGAGTCGCATCACCTTTTGCACGATACAAATTCTCCTCAGCGTTTTTCAAAACTGTTTCTGCTGTTGTCTTAGTAACAGTTCCGACTAGTGGTCCATACTTCTTTGAGAAAATCGTGTGAGCCAATTGGCCAATTGCGCTAGCTAACTCCCCGCGGGCTTCTTCTAAGGTGGGCTCAGGTCGTGCTGATTCTGAGGAAAAATTAAGAACCGCTGGTCGCTCAGATTTCATACGAGCAATTACCTGATTCAAATCAGTATGAGTGCTTTCGGAGGACATGGGGACATTCTCGCATCCTGATACCGTTGGGCGCTATGGCGAGGAAAAAAGTGAGATCTTTGAAGCGATCCTTCGCAATCGCCATATCTTTTGCGATCTTTTTAGCTGGATTCACGACTCCATCCGCTGCGCAATCTCAAGTTTTAGTTAGACCAGCCACACAATGGGGAAATGTTTATGCGGGACCTGCCACTACTAGCCTCCAGTCGCCAAAACCTAAGGTAGCTAATTTAGAGAAGAAGGCAAAAATTATTGTTAAATTCAATAATTTTCCAGAGTGGACGAAAGTTCAAATGCAGGCAGCCGTTGATGTTTGGGCAGAGAATTTTGAATCTAAAGTTCCTATTCACATCGAAGCAACCTGGGGGCGTTCTTCTTCATACGGCGTTTTAGGAAGTGCACGTCCCGGAAGCTATTTTGCAAATTTTGTCGGCGCTCCTGATCCAAGTCTTTGGTATCCATCTGCTCTAGCAAATGCTTTGGCTGGTAAAGATCTAGATGGCGATAACCCAGAAATGATTATCGCGGTGAACTCATTAGCGGATTGGTATCGCGGAGGCGGAGTTGGTCCGAGCAAAACTGAATACGATCTGCAATCTGTGATGTTGCACGAAATGGCACACGGCTTGGGGTTCCTATCTACCAGTAGTTATGATGAATTCTTCGGCTATGGGTCAATAGATCAACCAACACCATTTGATGCCTACGTTCAAACTGGCGATGGTCGTAGGCTCTCTGATCTACCGTCTCCATCACTTGAACTCGGTGAAGCGCTTACTTCAAAGTTAGTTTGGTCAGGTGCCAACGGAATTGCAGCTAATGGTGGAGTTAAACCACTTCTACACTCACCAAAGAAATATGAAGATGGATCTTCTACAAGCCACTTAGATGAAAACGAATTTGATAATGCTGGTAAAAATGCAGTGATGTCCCCTAATTTGGCAGCGGGTGAAGTTTTTCACGAACCAGGGCCTTTATTGCTAGCAATGATGCAAGATTTACGCGCTAAACCGCCGGTAGGAATTGCAGTCGGTATCCCTCAGGTTGTCCGAAACGCAGAAGCACTAATTTCTGATTCTGGAGCAATAGTTAAATTCGACCCACCAGCCAATGCCCGCGCTGCTCAGATAACGAGTTACACAGTTAAGAATGATAAAACTGGCGCAGAGAAGAGCTTTACCAATAGCCCAGCGATATTTTCTGGGCTAAAAAATGGCACTTCTTATACCTTCACTATCACTGCATCAAATTCACTCGGAACTTCTGTGCCAGTTGCGACAAATGCGATCACGCCAAAGGCAGGTTGGGCCAAGAAGGTTATTGATTCAAATGCGAATGCTAAGCATTTAACCACGGTTACATTTAATGGAAATCCCGCAATTATCTATCAAGATGATTTTAACGGCGCACTTAAAGTTGCACTTTGGAACGGAAAACTTTGGAGCAGATTGATTGTGGATGGACGCGGCGGTTCTGCCGGCCGCACCAGAAATCCGATTGCTGGTGATATATCTGCCTGCGTAAGTGGATCTGGAAAAGTCCAGACCTTACATATGTTCTATTCGGATTCCGTTGATAAAGATCTTAGATATGCAACATACGATGGCAGAACTTTTAAATTTGAAGTGATTGACGGTAACGGCGCAGCTGTGAATAAGTATGAAGACCCCATTCGTGTCCGTACTGCTAGCGATGTGAGCGTTGCCAATGCTTGTTCAGTTAGCTCAGTCGGTGTACAAGTCTTCTATCGTGATGAGTCTCAGGGCATTTTATTGGGCGCTGTAAAAGCTAGTGGTAGCAAAGAATGGAAATATGAACTTGTCGATGGTGATCGCAAAACAGATGGCCGAACTACAGGAGATGTGGCTTTTCATTTAGATGCACTATTCGACGGTAGAGAGACGGTTTTGCTCTATGACGCCGTGGATGCAATTAACCAGCGAAAAGTAGTGACCGCTGGATCTATTCACGTGGCGAAACGAAGTGGTGTAAGCCCATCGGCTTGGCGCTACTCAACCCTTGATACATCATTTGGACCAGTTGCAGTTGCAGGTTATGACGTCGCACTTCAAAAAGGGGCTCGTGGAATATTAGCTACTTGGCTGACTTCGTCCGCGCTGACGATCCCAAAAGCGGAGAAAATTCGCTGGACATACCTAGCTGCACCAAATGATGTAAAAACTATTGCTACAAATGGCTTTGGAACTCCAAGTAAATTCCTGAGCAGTAATGGATGGACCACTGTCTTTAACTGTCAGGAACGTCTTTGCGCTTTAGATATCTCTACCAATGCACTTTCTTTAGTGGCAAAGGAGCAGAACATTGACGGATTTGATTCAGCGTGGATAGTTTTGAATAAAGTCCGTTATCTAATCTCTGGGGTAGATGGCAAATTAGTCTCACTCCGCGCTGCTTAAATTAACGACCTGTAGCGCGCAAAATATCTCCAGAGGAAGTTAAAACTACAAGCCCAGCTTCTGCAGAGTATCCCGCTACAAAAGGAGTGCTTAGTAGCAAGTCAGTAAATGCACCAATCAGTATTCCTTTGCTATCAAATTGAAGTGCAACAGATTGTCCTTTTTTCTGCTTGAAGCCCGTAACTCCCTTCAAGGCGGTAGTCGGTTCGAGAATCGCAAATACTGAACCATTAGCTCCAGGTGCAGCCAAGCTAGTTCCGGTAGA
>CANMCL010000061.1 GCA_947496345.1 Actinomycetota bacterium | reverse complement strand
CTGCATCCAATGGACGATCAGCAATGTGAATTGGCATCCCTGTTTCTTTACGAAGTCTTTCATCGAGTCCCTTAAGCAAGGCTCCTCCACCAGTGAGAACAATTCCACGATCCATAAGATCAGATGACAGTTCTGGTGGGCATTTATCAAGGGTGCTCTTTACTGCATTGATAATTGCATTAACGGGTTCTTCTAGCGCTTTACGAATTTCTGCAGCTGAAACAACAATTGTCTTAGGAAGACCTGTTGCTAGATCGCGGCCACGAATTTCGGCATCGTTCTCGCCTTGCAATGGGTAAGCAGAACCAATGGCCATCTTGATTTCTTCAGCGGTACGTTCGCCGAGAAGTAACGAGAATTCGCGCTTAACCCAGTTAATAATCGATTGATCTAACTCGTCTCCACCTACGCGGATTGAGAGTGAAGTAACTATTCCACCAAGAGAAATAACTGCTACTTCTGTTGTTCCGCCACCGATATCGACAACCATGTTTCCTGTTGGTTCGTGGATTGGTAATCCGGCTCCGATTGCTGCAGCCATTGGTTCTTCAATGATGTAAACCTTACGAGCACCGGCTGCGTAACCCGCATCTTTAACTGCGCGCTGTTCAACGCCAGTGATTCCAGAAGGAACGCAAACCACGATACGTGGCTTAGCGAGATAACGGCGGCGATGCACTTTCTGAATGAAGTAACGGAGCATGCGCTCTGTTGTGTCGAAGTCTGCGATAACGCCATCCTTAAGGGGACGGATCGCCACAATATTTCCAGGTGTGCGACCAATCATTTTTTTAGCTTCCAGACCAACTGCGAGGATTCCGCCAGTATCTTGATTGACGGCAACAACTGAAGGCTCATTAAGTACGATGCCACGACCACGTACATAGACCAAGGTGTTTGCAGTACCTAAGTCAACGGCCATATCTCGGCCAATGAATGACATTCTGTTGCTCATTTTTTACCCTTCAGTTATTTTCTTGAACTTACTTACCGAAAAAAATTTCAATTTCTCGTGCAGCCGATTCTGGTGAATCAGAACCGTGCACAATATTTTGGACAACTTTTGTTCCTTGATCACGTGCTAAATCGCCACGAATAGTTCCGGGAGCAGCAACTGTTGGATCGGTTACGCCAGCGAGTGATCTAAAGCCCTCAATCACGCGATTGCCTTCAGCAACCATTGCAACGATTGGACCGGACATCATAAATTCAACGAGTGGTTCGAAAAACGGCTTACCTTTATGTTCTTCATAGTGGCGCTCTAGCAATGCGCGATCAGCTTGCATCATACGAAGAGCGGTAATTACATATCCCTTATTTTCAACTCTAGCGATAACTTCGCCGATTAATTGGCGACGAACGCCATCTGGCTTAACCAGGATTAGGGTCTTTTCAGTGCTCACGTGCTCAGTCTATTAGGCATCTGGCGAAGTTGGTGCCACGGGATTTTCCCCCGGACCGCCCTTAGCCAATAGCGCTGCCCGCGCCGCCTCACCCTTGCGGCCCACAATTATCGCCGCAACCCATAACCCCATGAAGATCAGATTGATAATGGCCATAGACGGCACGACCGTGCAATAGGCGGCCATCGCAAATTGCAGAATAGAACCGAGAATCCAACCTGTACGTTTCTTGAGCAATCGAATTGCATAGATCATCAAGAAGATAACAGCAAAACCATAAAAGATTGTCGAAGGCTCCTGGATATCTTTTGCCAAGAGCATTGCAAAGCCCATGATTAAGACTTCCATCGCGAGAACTGCAGATCCAAGTACGCGCATTACTTTTCTCCTTCTTCCGGCAACTTTGCATACTTTTTGCGGACAGCCGTGCGCGCTTGCCCAACTGTGACTACTGATCCAGTTATTAAGATTGCCAGAGACTCATCACTAAGCGGACGGATCGCATCCTTAACAGCGCGATCGATTGCAGATTGTAATGTTTCTTCTGCGAAAACTCGATCTGCTCCGAATACCTGGGTTGCTAATTTACTTAGCTCAGCCATACTCATAGAACGTTCAGAAGAATTAGATGTCACTATCACTTGATTCATAACTGGCTCAAGAGCCTGCAGAATCCCAAGTGCATCCTTATCGGCCATCAGCGCCACAATTCCAGTGACCTCATCGAAGGTAAATTCGCTCTGCATAGTTTCGGCTATTGCTTTAGCTCCGTGTGGATTGTGGGCAGCGTCTAAAATTATGGTGGGGTCGCGATGGATGACTTCACATCTACCGGGCGAAGTTACATTAGCAAATCCAGCACGGACTGCATCAATATCTAAATCTTGCTCTCCAAAGAATGCCTCAACTGCAATGAGAGCTGCAGCTGCATTCGAAGCCTGGTGCTTGCCATGAAGTGGCAGGAAAATGTCATCGTAATGACCCCGCAGGCCAGTAATTGAAATCAACTGGCCGCCAACTGCGATGGCGCGAGAATCTATTGAGTACTCCAAACCCTCGCGGGCAACATCGGCGCCAACTTCTGCAGCACGACGTAATAGTTCCACGGCTGCCTCAGGGGTTTGCTGAGCAAGGACTATAAATCCGTGCTCTTTAATGATTCCAGCTTTAGTGGCCGCGATTTCTGTAATCGTGCTGCCTAAGTACTCCATATGGTCTAAACCAATTGGGGTAATGACAGAAACATCGGCGTCAACCACATTTGTGGCATCCCATTGCCCACCCATTCCAACTTCAATTACACCAACATCAATTGGATGCTCAGCGAAAGCGGCAAATGCCAGCGCGGTGATTGCTTCGAAGAATGAGATTGGATTCTCGAATTTGCTATCCATTAAATCCAAATAGGGACTGATGTCGTTAAAGGAGAAGATCAATTCTTTAGCGTCAATGGGTTGCCCATTGATACTTATGCGTTCGAGGTAACTCTCCAAATGTGGGCTAGTAAATCGCCCGGTGCGTAGACCCATTTCGAATAGGAGCGAATCAATCATTCGCGATGTGGTGGTCTTGCCGTTAGTTCCACCGACGTGAATTGTTGGGTAACTCAGTTGTGGAGAACCCAAAATGTCTACCAGCGCGCTGATTCGATCTAAGGTGGGAGCAATGCGCGTCTCGGGCCAACGCGCTAAGAGCGCTTTTTCTATCGCATCAATGCGTGCTTGATCGTCTGGGTGTGTATTGTTCATGTGGTTACTTCAACTTACTTCAACGCAGCAAGTGCGGCAGTAATACGCTCGATATCTGAAGAAGTTTTTGCAAGTCTTTCTTTGATTTCAACAACGACATCTGCAGGAGCTTTAGCCATAAATCCAGCATTACCTAATTTGACTTCTGCTGTCTGTAAATCTTTCTTTGCGGCTGCTAAGTCTTTCTCCAAACGAGCACGCTCTGCCACCACATCGATTGATCCCGTTAAGTCTAATTCGATCTTTACGCCAGCAATTTCTAACGTTGCAGACGGAGTGAAATCTTTTTCTTCAAGTTTAAGTAAGAATCTCAACGCGCTGGAATATTCCACAATTTCGGCTGAACCAATGAAGCGACCAGGAACTTTCTGGGATGGTTTTAAGCCTTGGTCATTGCGGAAGCGGCGAACTTCAGTTACAACCTCTTGCAGCGCAGATATTAGTGATTCAGATTTCTTATCGATATGAGCTGCGTTAAATTCAGGCCAAGTTGCAACTACTAGAGATTGGCCACCGGTAAGCGTGCACCAAAGTTCTTCGGTGATAAAAGGCATTACTGGGTGCAGCACGCGCATCAACTGGTCAAGAACATGGCCCAATACCCGTTGAGATGCTGCTCTTTTTTCTGAAGCAAAAGTCTCTTTAGAAAGTTCGAGGTACCAGTCGCATAGGTCATCCCACGCAAAGTGGTAAAGAATTTCGCAAGCTCGGGCAAATTCATATCCTTCGAGCAGAGCATCAACATCGCGTAGGGTTTCGCTGAGGCGCGAAAGTATCCATCTATCAATCGCATTCAGGGACGCGACTTCAGGTAATGGTCCAGCAACTGTCGCACCGTTCATCATGGCAAAGCGAGTTGCATTCCATAATTTGGTAGCAAAGTTACGAGATCCGCCGATCCAATCTTCAGCCAGCGCTTGGTCTGTGCCGGGATTAGCTCCGCGTGCAAGAGTGAAGCGGAGCGCATCTGCGCCGTACTTATCCATAAATTCAATTGGGTCGATTACGTTTCCGCGGCTCTTTGACATCTTTTTTCCAAATTGATCGCGCACAAGACCGTGCAACATAATTGTTTTAAATGGAGCAACACCATCCATTGCAAAAGTAGACATCATCATCATTCGCACAACCCAGAAGAACAAAATGTCGTACCCGGTTACGAGAACGCTGGTTGGATAGAACTTTGCTAAATCTGCCGTTTTCTCGGGCCAGCCAAATGTGGAGAAAGCCCACTGTCCGGATGAGAACCAAGTATCTAAAACATCTGGATCCTGTGTCCAACCAGCTGGTGCAACTTCATCAGGGCCAACAACTTTCACTTCACCATTTGGTCCATACCAAACTGGAATTCGATGTCCCCACCAAAGTTGGCGAGAGATGCACCAGTCATGCATGTTATCTACCCACTCAAAGTAACGAGGTGAGAGTGCTTCTGGTTCAATCTTTACTTCGCCACTGCGAACTGCATCTGCAGATGCTTTGGCAAGTGGTGCAACTTTTACAAACCATTGCTTGGAAAGTCGTGGTTCAACAGTTGTATCGCAACGAGAACAATGGCCAACTGCGTGAATATATGGACGCTTTTCTGCAACAACGCGGCCCATCTCTTTTAACTTGGCAACAACTGCAACGCGGGCATCAAAGCGATCCATTCCATCAAATTCTGTTCCGGTGCCGGCCATTACGCCGTGTTCGTTCATAATCACTACGAAAGGCACGTTATGGCGCATCGCCATTTCAAAGTCATTTGGGTCATGAGCGGCGGTTACTTTTACTGCACCTGTACCGAAATCTTGTTCTACGAGTTCATCGGCAATGATCGGGATCATGCGGTTAACTAATGGAAGGAGTACTTCTGTGCCAATCATGTGTTTGTAGCGCGGATCATCTGGGTGAACAGCAACTGCACCATCGCCGAGCATTGTTTCGGCGCGAGTGGTTGCGACAACAATTGATTGTTCGCCTTCGCCGTAACGTATCTGTACAAATTCGCCCGCATCGTCCTGATGATCAACTTCAATATCAGAGAGCGCAGTCAAACAACGTGGGCACCAATTGATAATCCGCTCTGCCCGATAGATCAATCCGGCATCGTGCATCTTCTTAAAGATCGATACAACAGCCTTGGACATTCCTTCATCCATTGTGAAACGCTCGCGTGTCCAATCAACGCTTACGCCCAAACGTTTCATTTGATCGAGTATCGCGCCACCTGATTCAGCTTTCCATTCCCAAACCTTCTTAACGAATGCTTCGCGTCCTAAATCATGACGTGAGATACCTTGCGAACCGATCTGCTTTTCTACAACGTTCTGCGTTGCAATTCCTGCGTGGTCCATTCCGGGTAACCATAAAACTTCGTAGCCCTTCATTCGCTTCATGCGCGATAAACAAT
This sequence comes from Actinomycetota bacterium, assembly GCA_947496345.1. Next base: position 354 of record CANMCL010000061.1, on the reverse strand, counting down.
CTTGCAAAGTCTGATCTAGAGCATGGCCTATATGTAAAACACCTGTGACATTCGGTGGAGGCAGAACGATTGTGAATGCTTCTTTTTTAGAACCGGCATCAGCAGTGAAGTAATTAGCGCTCAACCACTTTTGATAAAGGCGAGGCTCGATATCGACCGGTGAAAAGGTCGATGCGAGTTCAGCGCCAGTTGGCGAAGTGGAAGACATAGAGCGCAGTCTAGATTATGCGCTCTTCTCCTCTGTACCTTTTTCGCGTCGTGCAGCCCGCTTCGGAATATCGCCTGTGCGCTCAACCAAGGTTGGGGCGGCGTTTTCATTAATGCACTCTTTTGTAATTATGACTTTGGCAATAT
>CANMCL010000060.1 GCA_947496345.1 Actinomycetota bacterium | reverse complement strand
GATAGATCCGCTAGCAACAGTTGAGCGGGTTACAAACTTTTCACCGCAACCACAAGTTACTTGGGTCTCTTTATATTCTGGGTGGATCTCTGGCTTCATTCGTTTTCCTTTTCTATGTCTGGGTCCGTATTTAACGGTGAACCAGGGCATCACCATGGGATATGGCTAGGTGCTTATCCTCTCGCGAAAAGAGAAAACCGCAAAATCCGTCCTCGACAAGCACGGATCTTGCGGTTTTCTCGCCCTCGATATGTAGTACTAAGCCTTTGGTGCTTTAACTGGCTTAGCTGGCTTTGTTGGTTTTACCAAAGCATCTTTGGCAGCTTTTGCTGTTGCTGCTGCAGCTGTTACTGCTGCTTTGCGTGCATCCTTTGCAGCTTTTAATTCTGCATCAGTTGTTACAGTCGCAAGCGCTGCTTGAAAATCTGCTAACGCCTTCGCATTTGCTGCACGGTGTGCATCAGCAATTGCGCGCTGTGCGTTGATATGAGAGCTCATTTGTGATTGGAACGCTGCTTGTGCTTGAGCACGAGCGATTGCTGCATCTTTAGTATCTACAGCAGATGCGGATGAGACTCCGCCAAATAGTGATGTTGCGACAATTGCTGTTGCTAGAAACTTCTTAGTTGCTGACATTTTTAACTCCCTCATCGCTCACCGGGTGGCTTGCTGATAAGGAGATATTGCGCCCAGACTTTGTGAAGACCTTGTGAAAGTCTTGCGGTCAAACGGTGGGATTAGCCAAATCTAGGCTTAGCCTTCGTTTGGACCTGAAGTTGTCTTCTGGATCTGCATCAAGAATTCAACGTTGGACTTAGTGCCCTTCATCTTCTCAAGCAACAATTCCAGAGCAGCCTGTGGTTCTAGGGCGTGAAGTACGCGACGCAACTTCCAGACAATGTTAAGTTCTTCAGTTCCCATAAGGATTTCTTCCTTACGTGTTCCTGATGCAACTACGTTTACCGCTGGGAAAATGCGCTTATCTGCCATGCGGCGATCGAGAATAAGCTCCATATTTCCGGTGCCCTTGAACTCTTCGAAGATAACTTCATCCATACGTGATCCAGTATCAACGAGCGCGGTTGCAAGAATAGTTAGCGATCCGCCATCTTCAATATTACGTGCTGCACCGAAGAACTTCTTAGGTGGATACAGCGCAGCAGAGTCAACGCCACCAGAAAGGATGCGACCAGATGCAGGGGCTGCAATGTTGTATGCGCGGCCCAAACGAGTAATTGAATCAAGCAAGACGACAACATCGTGGCCGAGTTCAACCAAGCGCTTAGCGCGCTCGATCGCAAGTTCTGCAATCGTGGTGTGATCATCTGCCGGGCGATCAAATGTTGAAGCGATAACTTCACCCTTAACAGAGCGCTGCATATCAGTAACTTCTTCAGGGCGCTCATCAACTAGAACAACCATTAAGTGACACTCTGGATTATTTGTAGTGATCGCATTTGCAATTGCCTGCAAGACCATCGTCTTACCAGCCTTTGGTGGCGAAACAATTAGTCCGCGCTGGCCTTTACCAATCGGTGCGATCAGATCGATAACGCGTGTGGTCAAGATATTTGGTTCGGTTTCAAGGCGCAGGCGCTCTTGTGGGTAAAGAGGTACAAGCTTGCCGAATTCAACGCGACCGCGCGCTTCATCTGGAGTTACGCCATTAATTGTTTCGAGAGTAATAAGTGGGTTGTACTTCTGGCGCTGTTCGCCTTCGCGCGCTTGACGTACTTGTCCGGTTACAACATCGCCCTTACGAAGTCCGTACTTACGAACTTGTTGCTGCGAAACGTAGACATCGTTTGGACCTGGCAAGTAACCACCAGTGCGGATAAATGAATAGTTGTCCATAATGTCAACGAGGCCGCCAACTGGAACCAAAACATCATCTTCACCAATTACAGGCTCGCGCTCTTCGCGTGGTCCACGTTCACGGTTGCGATCACGTCCACGGTTGCGATCTCGGCCACGACCACGGTCGCGACCAGCAAAGTTGCGGTCGTTATCGCGTGGACCATTATCATTACTCTCGCTTGGACCTTCATCGTCGCCGTCGTCATCACTTGAATTGTTCTGTGTATTTTCGCGGCTGGAATTCTTCTTCGCGTTACGTGCTTCGCGACGTGCTTCGCGTTCAGCCTTAGCGGCTTCGCGGTTTGCGGCCTGTAGATCTGCAATCGCGGTTACGAGTGCATCCTTCTTCAATTTTGTTGCGCCATCGATACCTAGTTGGGCGGCAACTTCCTTTAACTTCGGAAGGCTCATCGCCGCTAGCTCGGGACTATTTGAACGAATTGGTTCTACGTCCTTGACCTGATCTTGATCTGTCATCTCTATCTTTTCATTTGGGGCTTCGTCTACGCGCATTGAGTTCGTAAAAGCAGAAAGCCTGGTGAATTGGAATTGATTACCTGCCGACTTTCACCGTAACTTCCGGCTGAGCAAGTGGGTTAACCATAGCACCCCGCGCAGGCGGGCTGCAAAACTAGAAAAATGGCTAAAGAATCGTCGCTCCGGTGCGAGAAATCTCCAGGGATTTCGCTTCAAACTTGCTGCCTGCAGCACGAATCAATTCAGCTACATCGGATTCACTACCAGTATGTAAGGCAAGGACTGTTGGCCCAGCGCCCGAGATAAATGCTGCAACTCCTGCACCACGTAACTTATTTAGAAGTGCAAATGATGCCGGCATAGCCTCACTGCGATAAGCCTGATGTAGGAAATCTTCGGTCGCCCTAAAGAGTAGATCTGGGCGCAGGGTGAGTGCATGAACTAATAGAGCAGAATTAGCAGAATTCTTAGCCGCATCGCGATGTGGAATTGTTTCAGGCAACATCTTGCGCGCCTTTGCTGTGGCCATCGCAGTAGATGGAATAAATGCGATAGCGCGAATTCGAGTGTCAACGCTCAATGAAATTGCCTGCGCAACGTTCTTGCCGTGTTGATCTTCTTGCCAAGCGACAACAGCGTTTCCGTACAGAGCGGCAGCCACGTTATCGGGATGGCCTTCCATCTCAGTTGCCAGCTGTAGTAATTTTTCATCGTTCATCTTGTCAGCACCAGTTAAGACCAAAGCGCGCGCTAGTGATAAACCACCAACGATCGCACTTGCCGAAGATCCAAGTCCGCGTCCATGTGGAATCACATTTAATGCGCGAACCGCAATTCCTTTCGGCTTGCCACCAAGGAAATCAAAACCTTTATACATCGCTTTAACTAGTAAGTTCTTATCAGTGCGCGGAACTTCATCTGCGCCTTCGCCGGTTACATCGATATCTAAACCGGCATCATCTAAAATTTGTGCGACATAGCGATCGTGCATACCAAGTGCTAAACCAAATGAATCAAAGCCTGGCCCCAAATTGGCGCTAGATGCCGGAACCTGTACTTGAATTGGATTGGCTTTAAATGTTGGTTTTGCCATAGCTCTTACTTTAGACCCAACGCTTTTGCAGCAGCTGCGGCGTTAACTTTTACAATCTTTGGCTTAGCGAATTTTTCTAGCGCCCAAGAAATATCTTTCAATCCGTGGCCTGTCACTGTGATAACGATCTTCTTGCCTTTAGGTAACTTGCCCGCTTTCTTATACTTAATTAAGCCAGCGATACCAGCAGCGGATGAAGGCTCAACAAATACGCCTTCTTTTCCAGCGACGATTGCATAAGCAGCCAATATCTCTTTATCAGTTACAGAATCAATTACTCCGCCTGACTTATCGCGAGCTTCGATCGCTTGATCCCAAGAAGCTGGATTACCAATACGAATCGCTGTTGCAATTGTCTCTGGTTTCAAAACCGGTTTTCCTTTAACAAGGGGTGCAGCACCTGCGGCTTGAAAGCCATACATCTGTGGAAGTGATTTCGATATTCCATCTCTACGGTACTCGTTGTAGCCCTTCCAGTATGCAGTGATATTTCCAGCGTTGCCTACTGGAAGTGCGTGAATGTCTGGAGCAAATCCCAACATATCAATTACTTCAAAGGCTGCAGTCTTTTGGCCCTCAATGCGATATGGGTTAACTGAGTTAACGAGGGCAACTGGGTAATTTTCCGAGAGTTCGCGCGCCAGAGTTAAGCAATCATCAAAGTTTCCAGCAACCTGCAAGATTTCTGCGCCGTGGATCACTGCCTGCGCAAGTTTTCCAGTTGCAATCTTTCCAGCAGGAATTAACACTGCAGAAATCATTCCTGCTTTAGTTGCATATGCTGCAGCACTTGCAGAAGTGTTTCCAGTTGATGCGCAGATAACCGCTTTGGCACCATCTTCAGCGGCTTTAGAAATTGCCATAGTCATTCCGCGATCTTTAAAAGATCCAGTTGGGTTGATGCCTTCGTACTTTAACCAGACTTCGTTATCGAGTAGCTCGGAGAGATAGCAAGCATAAATAAGTGGAGTGCCACCTTCGTGCAGAGTTACAACAGGAGTCTTCGCGCTAACTGGAAGTCGATCGCGATACTCCTCTATTACTCCCCGCCATTGATGTGCGCCAGATTTCTTTGGTTTAAATAAACTCATGCTGGCAGCGCTCCTTCTACGCGGATTACGCTAGAAATCTTATTGACCATATCCATTGCCTTAAGCGATGCAACAGTTGCTTTAAGTTCGCCTTCAGTCGCGCGGTGGGTAACGATCGTTACTTCGGCATCGCTATTTCGACCTGCTTGGTTAACGGTCTGAATCGATACGCCGTGATTGGCAAATACAGTAGCGATCGCCGCTAAAACACCTGCTTTATCGGCCACTTCAAGGCGAATTAAGAACTTAGTTTTTGTACTTTCAATTGGCGCGATATCGCGATCGGCATAATCTGTTTCTCGCTGGCCAACTGAGTTAAGTGCGATGTGGCGCGCAACTGCAACAACATCGCCCAAAATTGCAGATGCCGTTGGCGCACCACCAGCGCCACGGCCATAGAACATGAGCGAACCGGCAGATTCGGCTTCAACAAATACCGCGTTATAAGCATCGCGAACGGAGGCCAAAGGATGGCTCTTATGCAACATAACTGGATGCACACGAACTGAAATCTCATCGGCAGGTGTTAACTCTGCGATCGCCAATAACTTAATTACGTGATCCATAGATTTAGCAATATTTACATCTTCAAGAGTGATCTTGGAGATTCCTTCACGGTAAACATCATCAACGGTGACACGTGTGTGAAAAGCAAGACCTGACAAGATTGCAGCTTTAGCGGCAGCGTCAAAGCCTTCGACATCTGCAGTTGGATCTGCTTCGGCGTAACCCAGCGCTTGTGCTTCCTTTAAGACATCGGCAAATTCACGGTTATCTTCGTGCATCTTGGTCAAGATGTAATTAGTTGTGCCGTTAACAATGCCCATCAAACGAGTTACGAAATCGCCGGCAAGGGAATCGCGCATTGGGCGAATAATTGGAATCGCGCCAGCGACTGAAGCTTCGTAGTAAATATCTTCACCCTTGGCATATGCGGCGGTAAACATTTCGGCACCGTGGCTCGCCAAGAGCGCTTTATTTGCAGTGACTACAGATTTGCGATTTTCAATCGCAGTCATAATCAATTCGCGCGCAGGTTCAATTCCACCAATTACCTCAATAATCAAATCGATCTCTGGATCATTTACGATTGAAAATGGGTCTGTAGTAAAGAGCGCTGGGTTAATTCCTTCGTAAGGCTTTATTGTGCGCACTGCAATGCGTGCTAATTCAATCTTTACTCCAGCACGAGTTGAAAGTTCTGCGGAATCTGCCAGCAAAAGGCGCGCGACTGAACTTCCGACCACGCCGCAACCAAGCATGCCGATACGTACAGGCTTATCTGCTGGGCTCATCTGCCTATTCTTTCACATCAAGTGCGAGCAGATCTGCCTCATTTTCACGACGAACAATTACGCGGGCTTTTCCATTATTTACCGCAATT
>CANMCL010000059.1 GCA_947496345.1 Actinomycetota bacterium | reverse complement strand
CCAACTGACCAACCGCGCAAAGAGAGCAGGGCTAATCCGATGGTGGCAAGAACCACACAGAACCAAGTGAAGGCTTTTATCTTCTCCTTGAGAAAAACTGCAGCAATGAGGGGCGTAAGCACTACGTAAAGGCCAGTCACGAATCCGGTAATTGCAGCGCCAGTGCGAGCAAGCCCTAAAGTTTGAAAGATATAACCTGTACCGAGGAAGAAACCCGCGAGGGAACCTTTTAAAATCATTTCTTTATTGAATTTCTGCAAGACGCTCGGACGTAACGCGATCATCACCACCACCGCGAAAACGAATCGAGTAGCTAGAAAACTATTTACAGATTGACGTTCGATCGCAGGCTTCATAACCACAAATGCTGCACCCCAAGCCGCCGCAACAGCGAGCAGAGCCCACGGGGCAAGTTTTAATTGCAGTTGATGGCGGGCGTTCATCCGCGCAAACCTTTGAGGAGTGCAACCTCTTTACCGTGCTCTGGCTCCATACCTGGCGTCTCCAATATGAGCGGAGCGTTCTTGACTGCAGGGTGCTTTAATAATTCTTCAAAGGGATCAACTCCGATAAAACCATCACCGATATTTTGATGGCGATCCTTAAGCGCGCCACAAACATCCATTGAATCGTTGGCGTGGATCAGTTGAATACGTTCTGCGCCAGCAACTTCAACTAGAAGATCTAAAGTCTCTTTCATTCCACCTTTTTTGGCGATGTCATGACCTGCGGCAAATACGTGGCAAGTGTCCAAGCAGATACCAACTTTTGGGTGATACTCCAGCGCTTTTAAGTAATTCTCTAAATCTTCAAGGCGCTTAACGAGTGATTGTCCTTGTCCGGCAGTTGGTTCAAGAAGCAACATTGGAGCATCATCGGTTAGCGCATTTAGAATCGGCATCATTCCTTTATGAATTTGCTTCCAAGCTTTATCGATAAAATCTTCATTAACCGCCGAACCGGTGTGTACGACAACTCCGAGCGCGCCAATCTCTTTGCCGCGCTTTAGCGAGAATTCGGTGGATGCTAATGAATTTTTATACGTACCTTCTGTGGGAGAACCCAAATTGATTAGAAAGGGAGCGTGCACATAGGTTTCTATATCTATGGCGGCAGCTTTCTCACGAAAGAGGGCATCTGCCTCGTGATTTGTCTCAGGCATTGCCCAACCACGTGGATTAGAAGTAAATACCTGAATCGCTTCTGCACCAATAGTTTCGGCGTAAGCGATCGCTCGCTTCGCCATTCCACCACTCGTTGGAGTATGAGCGCCAATGCGCGGTGAGGTTTTAGGCATTTGCTCACCCTACAGTGATAGTCACCGTGCTGCCTCGTTTGACCTTTACGCCGACTTTAGGCGAGATATTTGTAACCGCCTTAACCCTTTTGTTACCAATCGGCTTGGCTTTAACTATTAGCCCCAGATCTTCAAGTGCGGCACGAGCCTTTGCCTCTGTAAGCGAGAAAACATTTGGGATAAAGACAAACTGCGATCCTTTAGAGATCGTCAAAGCAATCTTGGCGCCTTTTTCTAACGGTGCGCCACCAGATGGAACTTGGGAAATGACGGTACCGACTAAGACACTCTCACTGTATTGATCAACTGTATCCACATCAAACCCAGCATCAGTTAACTCATTGAGAGCTTGATCCCTAGATTTTCCAACATAGGAAGCAACATCAATTGTTTCTATACCCTTACTAATCAGCAGGTCGATAGTCGCATCGCGCTTTACCTTCTCACCTGCAGCCGGTGAAGTTGAGATAACAAAACCTTTAGGAGTCTTCTCGTTGAACTCTTCTTTAAGTTCGCCAACTTTTACCGGAAACTTTGCCAGCAAGTTAACCGCGGCTTCAGGAGTTAAACCAATCAGAGATGGAATCTCATAACGTTCTGGTCCTTTTGAAATAATCGCCTTTACTTCGCCTCCGGCATCAACTTTGCCACCACCCGAAGGATCAGATTCGATAATCCGCCCACTTTGGATCTCTTCATCAAATCGCTTTTCAGAGATAAGCAAAGTGATTCCAAGTGGACTCAGAAGTTTATTCGCCTGCTTTTCGGTGGCGCCAACAATCGAAGGAACCACAACTTTAGAACCCGGACCTACAAGGACATACCAACCACCAATACCGAGCGCGATCGCTAACGCCGCAGCGATGTATCTATTACGTCGAACGCGTTTGCTTACCTTTTTCTTCTTACGCAGTTGCGCAGTCGTCTCTTTGCCACCTGACTTCTTATTTTCGCCGCTATCTTCAGCCTTCTTTAGAGCCACAGTTTTTTCCTTTTCGATACGCGCCCGTTCTCGGCGAGATGGTTTCTTCGATGCTGGGCGCATCGGAGCAATCGGTATGTCTAACTCCAAACTCAACTGATTTTGTGTTGGGTCAAGTGCTTGAGAAATTGCAGTAAGGCTCTGATGAAACTCAGCGCCATCAACAGGACGAGCATCTGGATCAGAATTGGTTGCGCGATAAATCAGCTGGTCTAACTCAGGTGGAATCCCACTGCGCTTGGTGCTCATCAGAGGAACGCGCTCATTGACATGCATATAAGCAATTTGAATTGGCTCATCGCCTGCATAAGGTTTTTCACCAGTAAAGATTTCAAAGGCGGTTATGCCGGCCGAATAAACATCGCTTCGCGCATCAGCAACACCGCGTTGGACTTGTTCGGGGGAGAGATAGGAAACGCTACCTAAAACAATGCTCGACTCGGCCGTCATCGTGGTTCCGAGAAGTGGACCCTTAGCCAAACCAAAATCAGCGATCTTGATTCTTCCTTCTTTGGAGATAAGAATATTGTCAGGTTTAATATCGCGATGCACGATTCCTAATTTGTGTGCAGCCGCTAAAGCACTTAAGACCGGCAGCAAAAACTTAATTCCAGCGGCAACGGTAAGTGCACCTTGCTCATTTAAATATTCACGCAGGGTATGACCTTCGACCAATTCCATTACCAAGAAGACTGCGGGGCTTCCGTGCTGATTCCAGCCTTGATCTTGCACCGAGACAATATTTGGATGAGATAAGGCGGCAGATGCCTTTGCTTCACGAATAAAGCGTTCTACAAATTGTTCATCTTGCGCCAAATGCGGATGCATTATTTTTACGGCGACTCTGCGATCTAGGCGCGTATCTATCGCTTCATAAATTGTGGCCATGCCACCTGCTGCCATCTGGCGGATGAGTTGATAGCGCCCATCAATTAGCTCGCCAGTAAGGTCAGACATATCCACAATTTTATGTAGTTAGTATGAAATCTGCCTTTTCGCGCGTTGAGTGTTGAGAGAAATATTCTTCTTGTGTTCTAAGCCACTTGTGCATCTCATCGACTACTTGTGCACCGTCTCGTTCAATTACTCGTTTAACACCAATTTCGGGGTCGATATCTATCCAGATTAGGGCGGCTAAATCATCTTGAATAGCCATATCGCCACTACCTACTCCTTCCAGAATCAATAAGTCAGAAGGAGCCAATTCTTCGCTATCTTCAAAAGAAGAAGTGGTCCAGTTGTATTTATCAATTTTCGCTGACTTCTTTTGCTTATGCTGATCAGTTATATGAGTCAGAACCTTTGTTAGATCTTCACCCAGCGCGTTATCCCATCCGTCATATAAGTCGTCCATATGTATAACGTTGACTGACATCTTTGGTGAAATTGCCAGAAATATTTCGTGCGCCAAAGTTGTCTTACCGGCGCCAGCTGGACCATCTATAGCAATTATTGGGCGTTCTTTTGTACTACATAGATCTAGTAGCGCTGCGATGAGCTCCATACCATTTACCCCATCCCAACGCCGCCAGAACTGTAAATACAACATAGAGCAGTGAAGTGAATAAGAGATCCTGTGTGGCATACAAGGCGACGTAACCAGCATCAACTAGTAGCCAGATTATCCAACTCTCATACTTTTCATAGACCATCAAAATTTGCGCAGCAAGTGAGCCGAAGAATAGAACTGCATCAGCGTACGTTGAAGCTGCGCCCCAAGATTTTAGGATTGGAGCAAGCGCCAGAGTTGCCAGAATAATTGCAGCAAATGTAGCGAGGCGATATTTATTTTTAAGCGGGCCAGGCTTTGCGCCACTTGGTTCCCAGCCAAACCAGCCAAATATTGCGGCAATGATAAAGACGATCTGCAACGCGGCACTTGCAAATAGTTCCCATTGCAAAAAAAGGATTCCGTAGAGAACCGAACTAATTGCCCACCACGGCCATGTAATTCGTTTACCCGTGATGCCAAGTGCGACTCCGATAAGCGAGGCGATTACAGCGACAAATTCTAGATATGAGAGTTCATAACCCCAAATAGTTATCAAGACATCAGATAAGAAATTAAAGATTGACATGATTTATTCCTTTCCGCATCCGCATTACCGGATGGGTCTAGCGGTCGATCTGAATCTCAGATCCTCTCAGCCGTATTAGCGGCTCCCGCGATTATTACTTTAGCCGATGCGAGCGATTACCGCGTCTAAATAGGCGCGCGCAGCAACTCGTGCGCGGCGAAACGTGGAGGTTTTTGCGCGCTTATTGAAGATGTCATAGCCAATCTTTTCAACCTCATCAACTATTCCGCAGTAGAGCTCACTTGCGGCGCGAATACATGGCTGGCTGGTCTTATCAAGGAGCGCGATGCCAGGTTCTGCCGCCCTTTGCAATCGCCTTACCCGCGCTATTTGGAACTTTAGAGCACTAATAATTTCGGGAGTTAACTTGCGCGCATAAAGCATTTCGGGAGTTACGCCGTGTGCTGCTAACTCATCAAGTGGCAAGTAAATCCGGCCACGATCTAAATCTTCACCGACATCGCGAATAAAGTTAGCTAATTGAAATGCCACTCCAAGATCCTTCGCCGCTTCTAAGGAGTTAACGGTATCGCCGCCCAGAATTGGAACCATCTCCAAGCCAATTACTGCTGCCGAACCATAAACGTATTCATATAGATCCTCATAAGTCTTATATTGCGTGACGGTTAAGTCCATCTCCATAGAGTGTAGAAAATCTACAAAGTGTTGATGCGGAATTGCAAAGCGCTGCACGGTATCGATTAGTGCTTTACCTACAGCATCGCTAGTAGAACCGGATTTCAGTCCCGCTAAAACTTCTGAACTCCACTCTCGCAGAACTTTTGCTTTTTCAGCAGGTGAGAGCGTGGATGCTAAGTCATCGACAATTTCATCGGCGTATCGTGCAAAGCCGTACAAGGCATGAACGAATGGTCGCTTTGCCGCAGGAAGAAGAAGTGTGGCGAGGTAATAAGTCTTTCCGTGCAGGGAATTTAAACGCTTACATTCTTCATAAGATGCGCGTAATTCGGGATCGAAAATTTGCGCAGAGTTTAACTCATTCACTTACTTAACCGGACCTACGATTCGCTCCGCCGCCAGACGACCAGAGATTAAAACCATTGGTACTCCCACGCCAGGTTGGGTACCCGAACCAGCAAAGACCACGTTTTCAAAACCTGCTGCAATATTGCGTGGACGGAAAGGTCCAGTTTGGAAGAAGGTGTGTGCGCTAGCAAACGGTGCACCGCGCTCCATTCCTTGTGCCTGCCAATCAAGCGGTGTGGTCATTACTTCTGTTTCGATTGAGTCACCAAGTCCGGTGTAACCACGATCTTCAAGCGTTTTAATCATGTGATCGCGATATGGACGTGCTTGCTTATTCCAATCAATATCGGCATCCAAGTTTGGGGTCGGATAGAGAATGTAGTAACTCTCTTTCCCTGCCGGTGCTAGCGCAGCATCGTCTTTGGTAGGAATAGTTACTAGAACTGATGGATCTGACATCAAAGTCTTCTTCTTGATTAATTCATCGAAGACGCCATCCCAAGATTTTCCGAAGTGGATGTTGTGATGTGCAACGTGATCGTATTTCTTGGAAGAACCAACCAAGAGAGTGGCGCAAGATGGTGAGTACTTCAGGCGCTTAATCGATA
>CANMCL010000058.1 GCA_947496345.1 Actinomycetota bacterium | reverse complement strand
AACTCTTAAATTGGCATCGCCGGCGCCGATGAGTGAAACCATCGAAATTGCAGGCGGGATGGTGATCAGAGTTCGCTCCATATAGTCAGAGATACTACTTTTAACCGGGCGGCCAAGCGAGCCCACGGCCCCCTATTAGATGCATATGAGCGTGGAAAACGGTTTGGCCACCAGCTGCGCCGGTATTAAAGACGGTGCGATACCCAGTTAATTCACGTTCGGATGCGATCTGATCGGCTGCGGTGAAAAGTGCAGCGGTAATCGTCGCTGACATTTTCGCAAGGCCGGCCGCATTCTCGCTATGGATTGTTGGAATGATTAAAACGTGGGTTGGGGCTTGCGGATTTAAATCGTTAAAGGCAACTACGTTCTCATTGCGAAAGACAATATCGGCAGGAATCACACCGTCAATAATCTTGCAGAAAATGCAATCTGGATCTAGCGCCATAAGTTGACTATACCTTTACCAGATTTTAAGTGCAGCGTTTACGCCAGAAAGCGCCGCCATTCCCGCATGCGCCGAGCGGAAAATAGGACGTCCCATTAGCGCAACCTGCGCGCCAGTAGATCTAAAGAGCGCCAATTCTTCATCAGTAATCCCGCCTTCTGGGCCAACGATGAGAAGCACTTTCTTAGCTCCTGGCTTTACAACATCGGTTAACTTTTGCGAAGCACCTTCGTGAAAGAGAATTGCTAAATCATAATTTGGAATTTCGGCTGCAATCTTCTTGGCATCAAACACACCCATTACAAAAGGAATTCTGTTGCGTCGCGTTTGTTTGCTGGCCTCGCGCGCAGTCGTCGCTAACTTCTGCATCAAATCTGGTGTGGCTTTGCCGATAGATCTAGTGGCTGCCCACAATAAAATTACATCGGCTCCGCCTGCGGTGTTTAACTCAATCGATTCTTTAATGCGATCGCCTTTAGTCAGCGCCTGTGCAACGGTAAATTCAACAGGGAGCGCTTCTTCGAAACCAGTTGAGATAACTCGCACAGTCATAGATTTCTTTGCAATGGCAATTACTTCAACTATCGACCAAGCGCCTTGCCCGCTGGAAAGCGCTAGGCCATCACCAATTTGAGTACGCAATACGCGGATAGCGTGCCCAGCATCTTCGCCACCAAATTCATATGTACTACCAACTGACGTCGGAAGGTCTGGAACAAAGAAGAGAGTAAGCATCAGCGTCCGAAGGCGTCTCTAAATTTGCTGAAGAAACCTTGTTCGTGGCCCTTTATCTTTACATCCCCGGGCTTTTCTCCACGAGATGAAGCAAATTTACGTAGCAACTCTTCTTGATCACGGCTTAACTTATGTGGGGTCTGCACCTCAACGTGCACAATTAAATCACCACGAGTTGCCGCACGAAGTCGCGTCATACCTTTACTGCGTACAGAAATCGTTGCACCACTTTGTGTGCCTGGGCGCACTTCAACTTCGATTGGGCCGTCTAAAGATTCCACCTTTACCTTGGTACCAAGAGATGCCGCAGCGAAAGAAATCTCGATCGCAACGTGCAAATTGTGACCATCGCGGATTAAGAATGGGTGTTCGGCCTCAACGATTTCAACGTACAAATCACCTGCTGGCCCGCCGCCTGAACCGACTTCGCCACGTCCGGCAAGTTGAATGCGATTTCCAGTTTCAACACCCGCTGGAATCTTTACCGAAATATTTTGGCGCGCACGTACTCGTCCATCGCCTGCACATTCGCGGCAAGGGTTTTGAATTACGCTGCCATATCCCTGACAAGATCCGCAGGGACGGGAAGTCATAACTTGGCCTAAGAATGAACGCTGCACTTGTTGCGTTTCACCGCGTCCCTTACATACCTGACACATCGCAGGAGCAGAAGAGTCAGCAGATCCTTGCCCGCTGCACTTGGTGCAAGTAACCGCGTTCTCAACCGAGATATCGCGCTCGGTGCCAAAACAAGCTTCATTTAAATCTACTTCAACGCGAATTAGCGCATCTTGTCCTTGGCGCATACGTGGACGCGGACCGCGATTTTGTCCGCCCCCGAAGAATGCATCCATAATGTCGCTGAATCCACCGCCGCCAAATCCCCCACCAAAACCACCGAAGCCAGAGCCACCCATGTCATATGACTGACGCTTTTGTGGATCACTTAATACTTCATATGCCGCGGTTACTTCTTTGAATTTATCTTGAACTGCAGGATCAGGATTAACATCGGGATGAAGTTCGCGAGCAATCTTGCGATATGCCTTTTTTATTTCATCGGCGCTAGCTCCGCGATCAACGCCGAGCGTTTGATATAGATCAGACATAAATTAATTGCTCTCCGATATATATCGACCAACGTAACGGGCTACAGCGGTTACCGCGGCCATTGAACCTGCATAATCCATTCGGGTTGGCCCTAGAACACCAAGTGCTCCAATTGGAGAATTATCCGCACCGTATCCCACGGTTACTAGCGAAGTTTGGCGCAGATTGGTCTCGCTCTGTTCGCCACCAATTCTTACCTGAACATTCTCGTTGGCATCACCCATTAAACGAAGCAAGACAACTTGTTCTTCTAGCGCTTCCAGAATTGGTGATAGTGATGTTCCTAAATCTTCACCCGAACGCGCCAAGTTAGCAGTTCCTGAAATCGTCATCTTTCCAGAGCTGGAGCTTTCACCAATCATAGGATGGGTGATTACGGCAACCTGCTTAGTTAAATCTGCTAACAACTTTGCAGATCTCTTCATCAACTGTTCTAGGTTATTTGCTTCATCCAAAAAAGTTTCAATGGCGCGACGTTCAGGGCCGGATAAAGGTTTTACAGTTGCTAACTTATCTACGAATACGCGGTAACCCAGATCAGTTGGAATACGTCCAGCTGAAGTGTGCGGATGGGTGATTAATCCTTCATCTTCTAAGACTGCCATCTCATTACGAATCGTTGCCGGTGATAAACCCAAGGAAGTCTTATCGGCGATTGATTTTGAGCCGACAGGTTCTTGCGTCGCCACGTACTCATCGACGATAGCGCGCAAGATTTCCAGGCGACGTTGAGATTGCATAGTTATTTAGCGTGCTTCCTTTAGATCAAAACAAGTGCGATAGAGATTAGGGTTAATAGAAAGAACGCTGGAAATGCAGTTTTGGCTTTGCCCGCTTTAAAATGAACAAAAATGGCACCGGCCATAAAGAACCAAAGTCCTAGTAGCGGGAAGTAAGCCATCCAGGTCCACTTAAGGCCAAGAATTAATCCAAGAGCAAAGAGGGCTTCAAAGAGACCAATTACTCTAGCTATTCCATCTTTGACATTTACATCGCGTGTGCCAGAAAGTCCCTTTTCGTTTCCACTCGCCTTGCTTAAACCAGATACAACAAATACGACAGCGAGAAAAGCTAAAAGGATGGTTGCGTTAGTAGTCATGGGCTAAAGGTACTACAGAGCGCTAGCTCAGCGCTTCTCGGACCAATCGGTCTGCAATCAATCGGCCTTGCGCCGTCAGTTGAATATGTTCATCCGAAATCACGATGTGTCCGGTTGATACATAGGCCTGCAAATTATCTTGCCCTTGCTTATTTAATGACGATAGCGCTAAACCAGTGCGCATTCTTATTGCAAGCATTATCGCTTCATCTCGCAATTGTTCAAGCGTCAATAGTTCAGATTCAGCAACTGGTGATTCTTTAGCAAATAACTTCTGCTTATAAGCAGTTGGATGTTTCACATTCCAGAAACGTTTCTTATCTATATGCGAGTGAGCACCTGGACCAAGCCCCCACCAATTAGCGCTCTTCCAATAAGCAATATTGTGTTGGCATTCATGTCCTGGCTTAGACCAGTTAGATAGTTCATACCAATTTAAACCTACGTCATTACACATCTGATCAACCAGCAAGTACATATCTGCCATCAGATCATCAATCGGCATCGTTAAATCACCGCGTTTAATCTGCGCCGCAAGCTTTGTACCCGTCTCAACAATCAAGGCATATGCGCTGATGTGATCAATATCCAGAGATAGCGCTTCAGTAACTGTGGCACGCCAATCTTCAAGTGATTCACCAGGGGTTCCGTAAATTAAATCAACGCTGATGCTTTTAAACCCAGCCGCACGTGCCATATCAACTGCGCGCTTAACATTGGCTGGATTATGCGTGCGATCAAGAACCGCCAAAACATGTGGCTGAGCCGATTGCATTCCAAATGAAATCCGATTGAAACCGGCTGCTAAATACCCTTGTAACTTATCTTCCGTTACTGAATCAGGGTTTGCCTCAAGCGTTATTTCACAATCCTCAGTGAGCCCGTTACGTGCTTTAATCGCGGCAATGACTCTACCCAGATCCTTTGCGGGTAACAGAGATGGTGTTCCTCCCCCGAAGAATATTGTGGGCACTTCATCCAAAGGCGCAGCATCTAACTCCAACAGAACGGCATCGATGTAATCATTTGAGACTATTTCAAGAGATGCGCCATCTTGCAGCTCATTGGGTGTGTAAGTATTGAAGTCACAATACCCACATCGCTTTATGCAATATGGGATATGTACGTAGAAAGAGAGCACGATCAGTCTTGCTTACGCGCGGCTTTAATCTTTTCGATATCAGCATCTGTGGCAAGGGCGGCGACGAAAGCTTCTTGCGGAACTTCCACGCGACCAACCATCTTCATGCGCTTCTTTCCTTCTTTCTGCTTTTCAAGAAGTTTGCGCTTACGGGAAATATCGCCGCCGTAACATTTAGCCAAAACATCTTTACGGATAGCGCGAATGCTCTCGCGGGCAATGATGCGCGAACCGATTGCTGCCTGGATAGGAACTTCGAATTGTTGGCGCGGAATCAACTCGCGTAGCTTGCCGGTCATCATCACGCCATAGGAATAAGCCTTATCGCGGTGAACGATTGCGCTAAATGCATCAACGGCTTCACCCTGTAGCAAGATATCAACCTTAACTAGGTTGCCTTCTTCATCACCGAGTTCTTCATAATCAAGTGAGGCATAACCTTTAGTGCGGCTCTTGAGTTGATCAAAGAAGTCAAAGACGATTTCAGCAAGAGGCAATGTGTAGCGAATTTCCACACGATCTTCTGAAATATAATCCATACCTTGCATTGTGCCGCGACGTTCTTGGCAGAGTTCCATGATGGTGCCGATGTATTCAGATGGAGCCAGGATGGTGCACTTTACGATTGGTTCTTTAACGTTATTGATCTTGCCATCAGGAAATTCTGAAGGATTGGTAACAACAAATTCTTTGCCATCTTCAAGGGTTACGCGATAGACCACGTTTGGCGCTGTTGAAATCAAGCTAATTCCTGATTCGCGTTCTAAGCGTTCGCGCACGATTTCCATATGTAGCAATCCTAAGAAACCACAACGGAAACCGAAACCAAGTGCTGCTGAACTTTCTGGTTCGTAAACAAGGGCAGCATCATTTAACTGCAACTTATCTAGCGCATCACGCAAGAGTGGGAAGTCAGCGCCATCTAGTGGGAAGAGTCCTGAGAAAACCATTGGCTTTGGATCTTTGTAACCAGCAAGTGCGGTCTTAGTTGGATTTTGATAATTCGTGACGGTATCGCCCACTCGAGATTGGCGAACATCTTTTACGCCCGTAATTAAGTAACCTACTTCGCCAACGCCTAAACCTTTACTTGGTACTGGTTCTGGAGAGATAACACCGACTTCGAGCGCTTCGTGGCGAACCCCAGTTGAGAACATTTGAATTTGTTCGCGTGGATTAATTCGTCCATCGATTACGCGGATGTATGTAACAACGCCGCGATAGGAGTCATATACAGAGTCGAAGATAAGTGCGCGGGCAGGTGCGTTGGCATCGCCAACGGGTGCTGGTATCTGAGCAACGATCTGATCTAGAAGTTCAGCAACGCCATCGCCAGTCTTACCTGAAACACGTAAACAATCTTCAGGTTGGCAACCGATTAAGCGAGCGAGTTCCGCTGCAAACTTATCGGGTTGCGCGTTTG
>CANMCL010000057.1 GCA_947496345.1 Actinomycetota bacterium | reverse complement strand
AACCGATCACAAGACGATCGGATATATGTATTTGATAACCACCTTTGCGTGGTTCTTAATTGGCGGTTTATTAGCCTTATTCCTGCGTGCTGAACTGTCTCGTCCAGGAATGCAGTTTTTAAGTAACGAGCAGTACAACCAAATCTTCACAATGCACGGCACGATCATGCTCTTGATGTTTGCGACACCGCTCTTTGTTGGGTTTGCCAATGTGATTATGCCTCTGCAAATCGGCGCGGCAGATGTGGCCTTCCCTCGCTTAAATATGTTGTCCTTCTGGTTATTCACCTTCGGTAGCATCACCGCAGTTGCGGGATTCTTAACTCCAGGCGGAGCCGCATCATTTGGGTGGACCGCTTATGCACCCCTTGCTAATTCAACTTATTCACCAGGTATTGGCGGGGACCTTTGGGTAATTGGTCTTGCAGTCTCTGGACTCGGAACAATCTTGGGCGGCGTTAACTTCATTACGACAATTTTCACAATGCGCGCACCTGGTATGACTATGTTCCGTATGTCGATCTTCTCTTGGAACGTTTTGCTTACTTCGATTCTTGTACTTCTTGCATTCCCGCCTCTTGCAGCTGCACTACTTGCACTGGAGTCTGATCGTTTATTTGGTTCGCATATCTTTGATCCAGCAAACGGCGGTGCAATGTTGTGGCAGCACTTGTTCTGGTTCTTCGGGCACCCTGAGGTTTACATCTTGGCGCTGCCATTCTTTGGTATCGCAACAGAAATCTTGCCGGTATTTAGTCGTAAGCCAATCTTTGGTTACAAAGGTCTAATCGCAGCAACCATCGCAATCTCTGCGCTCTCTGTCGCGGTCTGGGCCCACCATATGTTTGCCAGCGGCCAAGTGCTATTGCCGTTCTTCTCATTTATGACTTTCTTAATCGGTATTCCGACGGGCGTTAAGTTCTTTAACTGGATCGGAACAATGTGGCGTGGTCACGTAACATTTGAATCCCCGATGCTCTGGGTAATGGGCTGTTTAGTTACCTTCTTATTCGGTGGAATTACTGGAATTATTTTGGCCTCACCGCCACTTGATTTCGCAGTTTCAGCGTCTTACTTTGTTGTTGCTCACTTCCACTACGTACTTTTTGGCACTGTGGTCTTTGCAATGTTTGCTGGATTCTATTTCTGGTGGCCAAAGATGACCGGTCGAATGTTAAATGAGCGACTTGGAAAGATTCACTTCTGGACGCTCTTCTTTGGTTTCCATACAACTTTCTTGATTCAGCACTGGCTCGGAATCAAGGGCTTCCCGCGTCGTTACGCAGATTACTTAGCAACTGATGGATTCACTGGAATGAATATGATTTCAACACTTGGATCTGCGTTGCTCGCACTTTCTATGATTCCATTCTTCGTAAATGTGTGGATTACTCGTAAATCACCTTTGGTTAATTGTGATGATCCTTGGGGTTACGGATCTTCCCTCGAGTGGGCAACTTCTTGTCCTCCACCGCGCCATAACTTCTTGACGATGCCACGTATTCGCTCAGAGCGCCCGGCCTTTGATTTACATTACCCACACATTAAGACAGAAGGTCATTAATGAAAACGAACTGGAGCCTCTTTGTAGGCCTTTCCGTCTTCTACGTCATTATGGCGATTGTTTATTACTATGTAGGTGGCGAAGCAGTAGGTATTACCGGAATGATCCTCGCCGCGTGTTTAGCTGGCATGGTTGGTTTCTATATTTGGTTTACCGCTAAGCGCATCGGGCATGATCTTCCCGAAGACCGTCCAACAGCTGAAATTGCCGAAGGCGCAGGGGAGTTAGGTTTCTATAGCCCTCACTCTTGGTGGCCACTTCCTGTAGCGCTTAGTTCGATCATCATGGGCGTCTCACTCGTAGTTGGTTGGTGGCTAACGTTGATCTCACTCGGAGCGCTAATTATTAGCATCATCGGCTTTGTTACAGAGTATGAAAAGCCACAGCCAGAGAATGCTTCTCACTAGCTCTCTTATATTCTAGGAAAGAAAAATGGATAAAGTTCGAGCAGAAATCCTTAAATTGGATAGCCCTAAAAAAACCGCAGCTCGTATCGTTATCGATGCTCCTGCCCAACAAATCTTTGATCTGATTGCTGACCCAAGATGTCATCCGCTCTTTGACGGCTCTGGAACGCTACAAGGACATATTTCGGGACCGGAACGTCTGCATCTAGGTGCAAAATTCGGTATGGCTATGAAAATAAAAGTTCCTTATCGAATCACCAACATAGTTGTTGCCTTTGAAGAAGGTCGCAAGATCTCTTGGTGCCACTTGATGAAGTGGACCTGGAGCTATGAACTAAAGGATTTAGGCGCGGGCCGAACCGAAGTGACAGAGACTTTTGATGCAAGTGATATTCCGTGGTTTGCAGATAAGTGGCTGACTGCAACCGGATCTCTTGCGCGCAACCCAAAGTGGATGGCGAAGAGTTTGGTGCAGCTTAAGGCGATCTGCGAAAGTTAGTGGTGTTCGATCTCTTTGAGATCTTCAGCAGTTGCCTTAGGAACCGATACCGCATGTGCCTTGCTCATACGAGCACGCAACTTGTTCTTGAGTGCTCCAGGACGACGTACGCCACGCAGGTCACTTTCTTCCAGAGCAAGCGGTGGGTTTTGTTCGTGTTGCGTCAAGAGCCAGGCCTTCTCAGGTGAGATTGGCTCGTGTACTTCCACAAATTCACCGTGCGGCATCATTACCAAACGACCGGTTTCTCGGCCGTGAAGCACGAGTTCGCGATCAGCGCGCTGCAGCGATAGACATAGGCGTTTTGTAATTACAAATGCAATCGGTGGCAGAACGAAGATACCAATGCGCGAGAACCACATAATCTGATTGATTGTTAGATCAAAAGTCGTCGCAAGTATGTCGTTTCCACCATTGATGAGCGCAATGATCATAAAAGTTAGCGACATAACGCCGAGCGCGGTGCGGTTTGGTGCATTACGCGGGCGATCAAGGATGTGATGCTCACGCTTATCTCCAGTAATCCAACTTTCGATAAATGGATAGAGAGCCATTCCAGTAAATAAAATGCCCGGAACAATCAGCCCTGGAATCAAGATATTCCAAGAGATGGTGTAACCAAAGATATAACTCTCAAGCGGCGGTGCCATACGAACCAGACCATCTAGCCAACCCATGTACCAATCGGGCTGTGAACCTGCAGAAATTTGAGCCGGTGTATAAGGACCGTATAACCAGATTGGGTTAATCGATGCGACCGCTCCTAAGAATGCAGTTACGCCGAAGACGATAAAGAAGAAACCACCAGCTTTTGCCATGTAGACCGGCAATAGCGGATATCCAACAACATTCTTTTCAGTACGTCCTGGACCTGGATACTGAGTGTGCTTCTGATACCAGACGAGCATTAAGTGCACTGTGATTAAAGCAAGAAATGCACCGGGTAAAAGAAGAACGTGCACGGTGTAGATACGTGGGATAAATGCTTCACCTGGGAATGCTCCACCGAAAGCAAAGAAGGCTAGATATGAACCGACTAAGGGGAGCGCTTGAATAATTGCTTCAGCGATGCGAATACCTGTTCCGGAGAGCAAGTCATCAGGAAGTGAGTAGCCCAAGAAACCTTCAACGATTCCGAGTGTTAAAAGTCCGACACCGATGATCCAGTTGAATTCACGTGGCTTGCGGAATGCGCCAGTGAAATAAACGCGCATCAAGTGCACAACGATCGCAGCCATAAAAATTAGTGCGGCCCAGTGGTGAATCTGGCGCATCAAAAGACCGCCACGAATTTCAAATGAAATATCAAGAGTCGATGCGTAAGCTGCTGACATTTCCAAACCTTGTAGCGGCTCGTAACTTCCGTCATAGATAACTTCACGCTGTGAAGGATCAAACCAGAATGTTAGAAATGTTCCAGAAAGTAGCAAGATAACAAAAGAGTAAAGTGCAATTTCGCCAAGCAGGAAAGACCAGTGGTCTGGGAAGACTTTAGTTAAATTCTTCTTCATCCATTTGGCTGCGCCAGTTCTCTCGTCAACGTAATTCGCTACGCTGCCTGCGATTCTTTCACGTGCTGTCATGATGAGCGCTCCCAGAAGCTAGGTCCTACCGGTTCGTTGAATGGACTTTGTGCGACCAAGTATCCCTCGGAATCCACTGTTATCGCGAGTTGAGGCAGGGGGCGAGCAGATGGTCCGAATATCACTTTCGCCGCACGGGTCACATCAAATGTTGATTGATGGCAAGGACAGAGTAGGTGCTTTGTTTGCTGCTCATACAAGGCCACGGCGCAACCCATATGTGAACAGATCTTTGAGAAGGCGATGATTCCTTCGTGCGTCCAAGATAAACGTTCTGCATCCAGGTTAAATTCTTCAGGACGTAGGCGAATTAGTAAGACAGCATCTTTTGCGATATCTGAGAGTTTGCGATGTTCACCGGGTGCTAGTACTACTGCCGGAAGTGTTTGGGCAACTGCGCCAACTTCCATATCTTCTGGACGTATTGGTCGATCGCCCGGATCTGTAACTAAACGAGTTCCTGCTTTCCAAGATGTCTTGGTTAATGAATCACCTGGAAGTGGACCAAGATCACGGAGCAAGATAAGTGGCGATAGTCCGACTAATCCAAGTGAGAGACCAAGGGATCGCTTAATAAGTGAGCGACGACCTAAACCTGCAGCGGCAGCACCTTCTTTGGCCGCCTTTACAAAGTCAGCACGGTCTTCATCTGGCGAACGAAATTCGTGGCGCTGAATAACTACTTCTTCATCGGGCATAAGAGTCTTAGCCCAATGAATTGCTCCCATTCCAATAAAGAAGAGCGAAGCCGCCATTCCAAGACCGAGGAAGAGTTGATGTGCATTTGTATTTCCTAGGACAGGAAAGAAGAAGAAGACATCTTGTGGGATAAAAATATATGAGCCAATTAAAGTGATTGTGCCTAGCGCGGATAGTAGAAAGAGAATCGCAACTTGGCGCTCTGCTTTTTTGGCGGCCTTTGGATCTGTATCTGCGCGGCGATGAACGTGCGCTGGAAGTCCAGGATCTTTTATCGCTTCAATTTCATTAGTCATTGAGTGTTTATCTCGCCTTCATCGCTAGCCAGACCGCAACGCCCACGAGCATTCCTAGTCCAAGTGTCCAAACTAAAAGTCCTTCTGTAACCGGACCAACACGGCCGAGTGCTGCTCCACCTAACTGCGGTTCGTTTTCAGCAGCTTTAATCCATTTAATGATTGAAAGTTTTTCTTCAGGTGTAATTGTCTTATCTGAAAACACGGGCATTGATTGTGGGCCCGTGATCATCGCTTCGTAAATGTGACGAGGCTCGACGCCCATAACTGTTGGTGCGTACTTACCTTGAGTTAGCGCTCCACCTTGTCCCGCAAAGTTGTGGCACATTGCGCAATTTGTACGGAAGAGTTCGCCGCCTTCGGCTGTTGAACCATCGCGCTCATAATTTAAGTGTTCCTCACCAGGAATTCCTGGTCCAGGGGCGAGGGATGCAACGTATGCGGCTAGCGCTTCTACTTCCTTCTCGTTGTAAACCGGTGCTTTGCGCATTGCCTGTGTGCTCATATCAGCCATTGGCATACGACCTGTTGCTACTTGGAAATCAACCGAAGCGGCGCCAACGCCAATCAAAGACGGTGCAATTGCAGCGCCTTCAGCATTTAGCCCGTGACAAGAAGAACATCCCTTGAGAAAAATTCGCTGACCCTCGTCAATTAACGCGCTCTTTTCAGCGGCGGTTAGGGGAGAGCTAGTTGATGCTCCTGCGACAGAGAAAGTTGTACCGATTGAAAATAAAGCCAGAACTAAAAGAAGTGGTGCAACCGCACGGTGTCTGCGAAATCTGGAGATACGCTTCAAGATATTTTCCGTTTCCTCTTTGTAGGTTCTTACTTAATTAAATAAATCGCTGAGAAGAGTGCAATCCATACGACATCGACGAAGTGCCAGTAATAAGAAACCACAATTGCGGTGGTTGCTTGGTTATGGGTAAAGCGACGCGCCTTGGAAACGCGAACCATCCCAATTAAGAATGCAATCAAGCCACCGGTTACGTGA
>CANMCL010000056.1 GCA_947496345.1 Actinomycetota bacterium | reverse complement strand
AAATCGAAAAAGCCCACCCAGATATTTTTAACTCACTTCTTCAAGTTCTTGAAGATGGTCGCCTTACAGATGCACAAGGTCGCACCGTTGACTTCAAGAACACTGTAATCATCATGACTACCAACCTTGGTACTCGCGATATTTCAAAGAGCCTCGGACTTGGCTTTGCCAATATCGATGACGACTTAACGAATTACGATCGCATGAAGGGCAAGGTTCAAGACGAACTTAAGAACCACTTCCGTCCTGAATTCCTTAACCGTATCGATGATGTAATTGTCTTCCACCAGTTGACGAAAGATCAGATTATTCAAATTGTTGATTTGATGATCGCCAACTTGGACGAGCGTTTAAAGGCGAAAGATATGGGAATCGAACTTACTCAAGCTGCTAAGGATCTCTTGGCAGCCCGTGGTTACGATCCACTACTTGGTGCCCGTCCATTGCGTCGCGTTATTCAACGTGAAATTGAAGATTCACTTTCAGAGCGAATTCTCTTTGGTGAGCTAAAGGCTGGCGAAATTATCGTAGTAGACGTCGAAGGTGATGCAGCGGAAGCTAAATTCACCTTCGCTGGAGCAGCCAAAGCAACCACACCGGATTCTCCAGAAGATTTAGCCGCCGCAACTAATTAAGGAATCTTCTTTCCTGGATTCAGAATTGAATTTGGGTCGAAGACTTTCTTAACTGCGCGCTGTAACTCAATCACTTTCGGTGAGGTTTCATTGGTGACGAATCCGGTTTTAATTGAACCAATTCCGTGTTCACCACTTGCTGAACCACCGAGTGACTGGGCTATTTCCACAATCTCATTGAAGGCTTTCTGCGCGCGCTCTGCGGCAGCGGCATCTCCGTGGTCATGAACGATCGTTGGGTGCATATTTCCATCACCAGCGTGGCCGAAAATTCCAATAGTTAAATCTGCCCGCTTACTTAAAGCCTCCACTTTCTCAACAAATTCTGCGATTTTGGTAATCGGAAGAGCGACATCATCAAGCAAAGTTGCACCCATTCTTTCGAGTGCTGGATAGGCCATCTTGCGAACACGAATTAAATCGGCAGCATCGCTTGGATCGTCAGAGTAAACGCCATCGATCGAGCCAAATTCTTTACAGGTTTTTAGCGCTGGCTCACAGAGTGAATGGTTTTCATCTAACTGCATTAACAACACCGCACCGGCAACTTCAAAGCCGAGTGGATGCCACGCCTCAACTGCCTTGAGAGTTGTCTGATCAACAATTTCTAACATTGATGGGCGGTACTTTAAAAGCGCAGCTGCAGCGGCAGCAGCCTTTGTGATATCTGGAAAAGTTGCGATCAAGGTTGACGGAGCAGCAGGGCGGATTTCTAAATTCAATGTGAGTTCCGTGATTACTCCGAGAGTTCCTTCTGAGCCAATAAATAAATGAAGTAAGTCATACGTTGTTACAGATTTTTTAGTGGCTTTACCTAACTCAATGATTTCACCGCTTGCCAAAACAACTTGCATCGCACGCACGTGGGCTGAAGTTACGCCGTACTTAACACAACACATGCCACCCGCATTCGTTGCGGCATTGCCGCCAAGTGAAGACCAATCACGGCTGGCAGGATCTGGAAGGTAAGCCAAACCGAGTTTGCTTGCAGCGGTATCAAGATCAAGGTTAATTACCCCTGCTTGCACTCTGGCTATTTGATTTGCGGCATCTATTTCAATTATCTGATTCATTTTCTCGAGTGAGATAACTAGCGAATCTGCTGTTGCATTGGCCCCACCCGATAAACCACTGCCCGCGCCACGAGTTACAACCGGAATCCTATTTTCATTTGCATATTTCAGGGCGATCGAAATCTCCTCCGCACTGCGAGCGAGCAATACGGCAAATGGTGGAGCGCTCTTTGCAAATGGCGCTTGATCGCGTGAATAAGAAGAAGTGATATCTGGATCAGAGATCAGCGATGCATCTGGGCCAAGCAGTTTGGAAAGCGCTGCGAGATGGCTCATGGGTTAATTTTTACACGTTGTAGCGCTTGATCAAGGCGAGATACTTCAAAGATCTCCATGCCATCGATTTTTACATCACTGCCTGCTGGCACGAGTGCGCGTTTGAAACCTAAGCGATATGCCTCAGCCAAGCGACGTGAGACTCCGCTTACCTTACGAATTTCACCGGCAAGACCCACTTCACCGATTGCTACCAAATCCGCAGGTAGCGCTAAAGCTTTTGCAGCGGATGCGACAGCGAGAGCAAGTGCAAGATCTGCAGCAGGTTCCGACATCTTCATTCCACCAACTGTTGCGGCGTAAACATCGCGGCCACCTACACGCACATTGGCGCGAAGTTCAAGAACTGCAAGAGTCATTGAAGTGCGCGCGGAATCAAGTCCGCTGGTGACGCGACGAGCATTTCCAAAATCGTTTTCGCGACCTTGGCTAACGAGGGCTTGAATCTCTGCAAGAAGTGGGCGGCGGCCTTCCAAAGTCACAGTTACGCAAGTACCTGGCACTGGCTCGGCATGGCGTGAAGTGAAGAGCCCGGTTGGATCGAGCACGCTTTCGATTCCGGTATCACTTAAATCAAAGCAACCAACTTCATCAGATGCTCCAAAACGATTTTTGATGGCGCGGATTAAGCGAAGTCGTGAATGACGCTCGCCTTCAAATTGCAGAACCACATCAACTATATGTTCGAGCAATCGTGGGCCTGCGATAGAACCATCTTTTGTAACGTGACCAACAAGAAGCAAAGTGATATCGCGATCTTTACAGATACGGATCAAAGCGCCGGCAACTTCGCGCACCTGAGTAACGCCACCTGGTGAGCCATCAGCGGCGGCAGAACCAATTGTTTGCACGCTATCGATAATTAAGAGTTCTGGTTTAACAGAATCAATGTGTGCAATAACCGCACCGAGATCGGTTTCGGAGGCGAGGAAGAGTTTTGGATCGACTGCGTTGATTCGTTCAGCGCGTAAGCGAACTTGTGAGGCAGATTCTTCACCGCTGATGTAGAGGGCGGGGATTCCTTTAGCAGCGGTTTGTGCAGCAACGGATAAGAGCAGAGTTGATTTACCAACGCCAGGTTCACCGGCGAGCAAGATTGCCGCACCAGGAACCAATCCACCACCGAGTACGCGATCTAATTCAGAGACACCTGTTGCACGAGCGCGTGCAGAAGAAAGATCAACATCGCCAATGGGTGTTGCAGCGTGGGTAACTTTTCCGGGGACAAGTGAGAGTTTCTTAGGAGCAGCAAGTTCTTCGACACTGCCCCAGGCTTGGCATTCACCGCAGCGACCAACCCATTTTTGGGAGCCCCAACCGCATTCAGAACAGCGGAATGGATCCTTCTCGACTTTGGCCATACGTAAACTCTAGAGGGTGGGGCTGACTACTTCCCAGCGGCAACGGATGCTGGGTGTTGAATAACAAAGAGTGGAAGTGAGCGCGCTTTCGCATCGTTAATACCTTTAACGCGCTTATCACAATGCTCGGCCAGTACTGCATAAGCTGCCTCGCCCATCAACGCTTGCAATTCGGTGCGGTTAGAAATGTAAACGGGTTCGCTGCCGACGTGCGCATCTGTATTGCTGGTGCAGTACCAATCGAAATCATCTCCGCCATCGCCCCACGCAAGGCGTTCGTATTCGCCGATTACGGTAATTGAATATTCGCGCTCGCCGACTTCGCGAGTTTCAAAACTGCGACGAAGTGGAAGTTGCCAACAAACATCTGGTTTGGTGTCAACAAAGTGACGGTTCTCTTTCTGTGCCAAGTGGTGCAATACGCATCCAAATGAACCAGTGAATCCGGGAGCCTCATAACCTTTACGATTTAAGAAAATACATCCATCATCAACTGTGCGAGTCTTACGTTCTTTATCTTCATCTAAATCGGAAATACGAAGTTGTCCATTTGGTTTCTTGGGACGAGCTTGATCGTAGAATTGCCACATTTCGGGAGTTAAATCTGCTGCGGCTTTACGAACGCGTTCTTCGTCATCTTCATCGGAATACATTGCACCTTCGGTACAGCAACCTGCATTTGGCCGATTTTCAAAGACGCCTTTACAGCCATCGCCATAAATACAGGTCCAATATGAAGTTAGCCAAGTAAGGTCACATTTGAAGATTTCTTCTTCATCATTAGGGTCGGTAAATTCCACCCAATCGCGTGCGAAACCTGGCTTAATTTCTGACATAGGTGCAGAGCCTACGCGTACTCTTTCGCTATGGCTAATTCAGAAAAACAGGTTGCCGTCATAGGTGCCGGAGTAATGGGCGAAGCCCTTATCTCGGCGTTGATTAGATATGGAATTTCACCTAGTGCGATCACTATCTCTGAAAAACGCGAAGAGCGAGCACTCGAATTAGCCAATCTATATAAAGTATCTAGGGCTTCATTGAGCGAAAATATTGCTAAGTGCGACGTGATTTTGTTGGTAGTTAAACCACAAGATATGGCAGCGGTACTTCAAGAGTTAAAGTCTGATATTCGCCCTGGATGTTTGGTCATATCTTTTGTGGCAGGTAAACAGATTCGCGGTATCGCCGATTTAATTGGAACCAAAGCCAACCCTGTGATCAGAGTTATGCCAAACACTCCAACTTTGGTAGGCGCGGGCATGGCCGCAATTTCTTGCTGTGCGCTGGTCACGGCTGAACAGCGTCAATTTGTTCTTGGCTTCTTAGGTGCTGTTGGAAAAGTCATCGAAGTAGATGAAGAGCTGCAAGATGCGGTCACCGCAACGAGCGGATCTGGTCCTGCTTACTTCTTTAGATTTGTGGAAGCTATGGTTGAAGGAGCGGTAGCACTTGGGCTCTCACGATCCGATGCCACAACGCTAACAATTCAAACAATGGTTGGTGCCGCAAAGTTACTTGATCAATCAGGAGATAGTCCAACAACGCTACGTGAAAAGGTAACTAGCCCAAACGGAACAACTTTTGCAGCGCTAAATTCATTTAACGACTCTGAAATTTCTGATGTAGTAGCAAAAGCAATGAAGGCAGCACGTGATCGCTCCCAAGAACTTGCTTAATAAAGCAACTCTCGCAGTAATTGCATTTGCAGTTGCAATTACGCCATCTGCGCAAGCTGCACCTAAAACGATTGCAATAAAGCCATTCGTGCAATTAACCAAAGATGTTAGTGCTGAAGGAATGGTCGTCACAAGTAAAGCGATAATTACTTATGCCAACATAGTTGGGCAGAGCTCAGATATTCAGCTTCGTGCGATCGACTTTGCGGGTGCGCAGATCTGGTCAAAAACCATTGATTCAGGGCGTGATGAGGTAGCAACTGCAATCAATGTGGATGCACAAGGTTCAATCTGGCTGGCAGGAAATAGCGCTTCCGCTACTCCTGCAGAAACCTTTACAGCTCTTGCTGGAGCGCTAAATCCAGATTCTGTGACCGTGGAAAGTCCAACTGAATTACGCGGTGATATGAAAAATACTTCCTTGTGGCAGTTTTCACTCTCAGGTGATTTGTTGTCAGAAACAGATCTGAAAATAACTCAATCCGCACTCATCGATGGAATTTCGGTTAACAAAACAGGGGCATCGGTTTTGCTATCTCGAGAAAGTGGACAATCTCTTGCTTTAGTTAAAGCAGGCAATCTGGAAAAAGAAATTAAAATTGGAACAATCAAAAGTAAATTCAATGTGATTTTCCGTGGTGCAGATGGATCAACTTCGCTGTTTGGATCTAGCAGCGAAACGCTAGGCGGTAAGAAGTTGGCGGGTAAAGTCGATGGCGTTTTGCTGAAGGTTTCTAAAACCGGTTCAATTTCTAGCGTTGTGCGCAGCTCCGCTGCAGGAGCTATACGTGATTGGCAGAGCGCAACTGCAACAAATTTCTTAACGGGTGTTGTAAAGAGTGGTACGAAAATTGAAACAGCGATAACAAAATTTAATCCGTCATTTGTCCCAACTTGGACAACTCGATTTCCCTCTACCGGAACTAGCTTGGCTGCACCTGGAGCTAATGGTTCAGTATTTGCGATTCTCGAACCGACTACCGCCTTGAAGGGAGTTACGGGCTTCAAGCAGAAAAAAGGACAATCTGTTGCACTTCAAT
>CANMCL010000055.1 GCA_947496345.1 Actinomycetota bacterium | reverse complement strand
AAGATGAAGGAGCGTAACTCAGGAGTAGTAATAAACGTTTCTTCTGTTGCTAGCTACATTGCAGGTGGGGCCTACAGCGCTTCGAAGTCATATCTGACAGTCTTATCTGAATCTCTGCATACTGAACTTTCTGCAACAAATATAAAAATTTCAGCGCTCTCTCCGGGGTTTACTCGTACTGAATTTCATCAACGTGGCCGGATGAAGATGGCCGGGCTCCCTAAATTTATGTGGCTAAATTCCGATGTTTTAGTTGCAAAGGCTTGGAAGGATGCCCTTGCAGGTAAACCAGTATCCATACCTGGGTGGCAGTACAAACTATTAGTTGGAATTATTTCTCTTATGCCTAGGCCGTTGGTCAGGCGGGTAGGGATGAACCTACGAGTTAAGCAGCGATAATTCACACGATTTTCTCTGCTTGCCTCCTTAATATGGGACTCGCGGTTGGCTAATATGAGCACATCATCAATGGAGGTTTCTATGTTTCGCAAGGTTCTCGTAGTACTCGGTGCGGCAGTTCTAGTTGCTTCGACAACCACCGCCGTGCCAGCAACTGCTGCAACCCAGATCAGCAATGGGGTCTCCTGCAAAAAAGCGGGCGCCACAACTAAGGTCAAGGGGTCTACATACCGGTGCGCAAAGAATCCTTTAGTGAAAAACGCTAAGTTAACTTGGTTAATTAGTGACTGCATAACCACTGGAAATGCTTACAAGAAGGCTCTGGCAAATCTGCCAAAAATCAAAGCGGCAAGTGATGCAGCTGTAGCCAAATTGGATGCTGATATTGCCAAGCAATTAGTACAAGTAGAAAAAGCAAAGCAAGTAATTCCTGAATTCCAGTCAAAAATTGACACCATCACTGCACAACTCGTGATTCTACGGGCAGATACCGCCAACTTAACAAAGAACAAAAAAACAATAGATGCCTATGCCTCGGCTGTTCGTAATTATGAAATTGCGATCAGGGGTTTCACAACTGTTGGCAAGCAGAATGAGCGAAGTAAAACAGCTAGGGAACTCGCGCTAACCCAATACAAAAATTCAACAGCTGATGTCTCAACAAGCCTTGATTTGGCCAAGTTGATCTGCAAAAAAGGTCTCTAAAGCCAGTCAAACCTCAGGTTTCCCCTATTAATATAGAACGTGGTGTTCCTTTAACTTTTACTGGTGGTAATTCACCGAATCGCTAAGTGGCTTCCCGCAATCTTATTAGTTGCACATATTCTGCTTCGATTCTTTTTCTCTGAACCATCTATAGCGAAAGATTTAATTTTCTATAACGCAATAGTTTTAGTGGTTGTAATTGGGATTTTTCAGGCACCGCTTCATAATGACCCGCTAGCTGTTGCATTTTTATCGCTTGCAATAGCATCTTGGGGAATCGGATCAATTGCCTCTAGCTTGAGTCAATTTTTCAACTTTAACGCTCAGGAGCAATTAGTATCCAACGTTGCCTACTCAGCTTTCTATCCCTTCGCCTTTATCGCAATCCCCAGGGCAATCGGCAGAGCGAAACGAATGCGATCGATTGAACTATTAGACTCTGCAATTTTTGGTCTGGGTTTTACCTCAATTATCTCCGCTCTATTGCTTAAGCAATTAGTAGGGGTTTCGGGTTTGGGATATTTCTTCTCGGTTCTATTCTCCGTATGCGATATTGCGCTATTGGTGATAATTCTTTCGAGTGCTGCGCGCTCCAAAATTTCATTTCGATTGATTTTGATAATCACCGGAGTACTTGCCTTTACTTTGACAGATTTTTTCTACTTGTGGTTGCAGATTGAAGGCACCTACAGATTTGGGCAAATAAGTGATGAGGGTTGGTTAATCGGATTAGTTTTAATCTCCCTCTCTTTTTGGTACCTACCAAATGAGAGTAAATCAGATGGAAGGATCCATCCCGCGCTGATCGCAATTTCTATATTCATTAGTCCCGCGCTCTTGTCCGCGATTGCCATTCGTCCCGAGTATTTTCCTACTTACGTCGTTGTTCCCACAATTACAACGCTCTTATTGGCATTTATCAGAATGACTTTGGTTATCCGCCAGGCTAATAATTTGGGAGAAGAGAAAGTTCTCGCGCGCACCGATGAGCTCACTGGTTTGCCTAATCGACGTAGATTAATTGCTGAACTATCAACCTTTAATGAAGTAGAGGGGGCTTTACTG
The DNA here is from genome assembly GCA_947496345.1 of Actinomycetota bacterium. The sequence continues at coordinate 3,905 of CANMCL010000055.1, read as the reverse complement.
CTCCTGGATTTAGATGGGTTTAAACCAGTAAATGATAGTTATGGGCATGAAATGGGAGATCGCATATTGCGACAAGTGGCACAGAGATTTAGTCGTTCTCTTCCAAGCGGTGCCATCTTGGCCAGGTTGGGTGGTGATGAGTTTGGAGTAATTGCCGCAGGTAGCGATGATGCAACTTTAGAGTTAGCGAGTGCGCTGAAAGCGACTTTGAGTTATCCATTTATTATTAACGGAAAATCCATTTCTATTGGCGTCAGTATCGGACACGTTCGTAATGATGGAAAGGGAGATTTACTACATCGAGCAGATTTAGCAATGTATGAAGCAAAGCGCGCTAGCGCGGAAGCTCGGGCTTATCTGCCTTAATTTCTTGCAACCGAGCTAACGATTCCAGCCTTTCAAGTGCGTGATCGACAATGCGTTCGCAATATCCTTTGGAATAACCATCTAAATACAACCAAGGCTCATGGATTTCATTCGCTGATAAATGAGCTAGCTCAGGGACATATTTGCGGATGTAATCGCCATTTTCATCAAAACGCTTTCCTTGTTCAATGGGGTTAAAGACTCGGTAATACGGCGAGGCATCTGTGCCAGTTCCGGCAGTCCACTGCCAGCCGTGAGCGTTGGATGCAACATCGTAATCCACTAAATGTTCAGCGAAGAAACGTTCGCCTAACTGCCATTCCAGGTGCAAGTCTTTTACTAGAAATGAAGCCACAACCATTCGTGTGCGGTTATGCATCCAGCCTTCGACAATTAACTGGCGCATTGCAGCATCAACAAATGGGTATCCCGTTTTACCTTCGCACCAGGCTTGAAACTGCGCACCAGGCTTGTCATATCTCATCTGGCTAAAGCGGGGTGCGTAATACTCGGTATCGGTATTTGGATTATTGAAGAGAACATCAGCATAAAACTCACGCCAAGCAATCTCTTTCCGGAAAGTATCGTGGGCTTTACTTTCTCCAAGATTTGCCAAGAGAGTACGTGGATGAATTTCACCGAACTTTAGATAGGTACTCATCTTTGAAGTTCCATCAATACCGGCAAAGTTTCTATTCTCGTCGTAATTATCTAAGCCACTCTTTGTAAAAACTTTAAATCTTGCCAGCGCAGCTGCTTCACCGGCTTGGATAACCTGCACATTTGTGGGCATCGGAAAGTCAGGAAAGGCGCGATATTTATCTGGTGGCGTTGGTGCAACTATCTTGCTTGGAGTTTTCGCGGGAGCACGCCATCCATGCTTTAACCAAGCGCGATAAAAAGGCGTGTAGACCCGATATGGCGTTGCATCGCTCTCTTTAATCACACGACCTGGCTTTACCGCATAAGGACTTCCGGTTCTGATCAGATTAATGCCGGCAGATTCAACGCGAGCATCTCGCTCTGCGCCATATCTTTCATATTCATCTGAAATATGAACCTCGCTAATGTTGTAAAGATCAATTAGCTCTCTAAGAATTTGAACTTGATCTCCTTCAATAATATGTAACTTATTTCCAAGAGAGTCATCAAGTAATCGTAAAGATTGGCCCATATAAGCCAGGAGTTTTTCGCCGGCCTCAGCAATTTGGGATTTATCCAAGATGAATACTGGGATTACTTCGTCACTTGATTCGATTGCAGCCAATAGCGCAGGGTTATCGCCGATACGGAGATCTCGGCGAAACCACATTATGTTGCGGCGCGGAACGGACATTGCACTATTGTCGCACTATGGAGTTGGTTAAGAGATATCAGATTCGTGGGGTGCCAGGTGAGGTCTCACGCTTTGATTTCGACGGTCGCACCGTTGAATTATGGGCACCTCAGGAGCCAAGTAGCCACCTACTTATTGCGCATGATGGCCAAAATGTCTTTGATGGCAAGACCTCAACTTTTCGCGGTAAGACCTGGGAGATGGCGCAACACGGTTTTAAAGTCAGCCACGAATTTGGAATTACTCCCCCGGTAATCATTGCTGTTTGGCACGGCTCTACTAAAGCCGATCCGATGGGCCGAGCGAAGGATCTCTCCCCCCAACAATTCTTCCTAGAAGATGTACCGGTAAACCTGCCCAATATCTCCAAGGAAGATTTACGTCATCTGCGCGGAGATCAATACTTAGAAAATATCTTTGGTACTTACGTTCCGCAAATTCTTAAATCTTTGGAGTTAGAGATTAGCCCAGAAAATATCGCTTTGATTGGTTCCAGTATGGGTGGGTTATCTACTCTCTACGCCGCTTATAAACAACCTGATAAATTCAAAACAGCACTTGCGCTTTCTCCTCATTGGATTATCGGTGGTGATGCACTGGTTCACAGAACTGTCGCAGAACTACCGAAACCGGGCAGTCATAAAATTTGGATTAGCCGCGGAACAAAAGCCCTCGATGCCCAATATGAACCATTCCAAGATTTAGCGGATGGCTTGATGTTACAAAAGGGATATCGCAGAGATGCAGATTTCATCAGCAAGGTTTATAAGAAGACCGGCCACAATGAAGCATCTTGGGCTAGTTATTTAGATCAGCCTTTACGCTTCTGGCTAAAGGACTAGATTTTTACTTTTACTATTTTAGAGAGCAGAACTTTCTTCTTGGCGTCAACTGTTGCAGCTATCACTTCCACCGTACTTCCCTTTTTGAAATCTTCTGGGTGTAGATAAACGCGATAGAGGCCACCTTTGGTGGAATCGCTAGCAAATGTTCGTCTATCAGCGGTGCCGATTGATTTCCATTTACCGCCTTTAACTCTGACGCTAAAAGTAACTTCAGCGTATTTAGCACCTGATACCTGGGTTGAGACCTCACTCCAGCCAGAAGGTAGCGACGTCTGCTTAATTATTGGGGTCGAAATTTTCATAACTCCAGCGTTAACAACTGGAGCCTTCGCTTTAGCAACACAGTAATTTCGTTGGGTGATCGCAAGCGCAATCTGGCCATCGCTAGTGATCGTGCAGCTTCCAGATAAGACCTCCCATTCTCCCTTAAGGGAGCCAACTTTGAACTGGGCTTGTGCCGGAGTATCGGAACCGTTTAAGGCAACAACATATTCAACTCCGTTTAGATAACGCGTTACAACGAAGAGTCCATTTTTGGCGTAGCGGACTTCTTGTGTTCCATTTCGCAGGGCTGGATTGGCGGCGATTACTTTCTGGAGTTCAGAGATTTGATCTTCTAATGGATTTTTCACATCAAAAGCGCTTGCACTTTTTATAGGAGTAGATCCGATGCGAACTTCATTCTGCCAATCAACTACTTGGGTAGAAAACATATCTTGCCGTGCTTTCTTATCTCCCCCATAGCCTGTCATTCCTTTTTCATCTCCGTAGTAAAGAACTGGCCCACCGCGAAGTAAGAAAAGTGAAGCATTTGCGAGTTTGGCACGCTCAAGTAAAGTTTGATTTTCTCCAACCGCAACCGCATTAGTTAAGAAATATCCGATACGTCCCATATCGTGATTTCCAAGAAAGGTAGCAAGCCCATAAGCGTTCGTAGTCGGCGTTGTATAAAGATCATCTCGGTTAAACAACTCGGCTAAAGATTCTGCAGAGACACCAAATTGCACAAAACCCTTTATCTGCTTTTGAAAATCAAAATCTAAAACACTTGGTACTTGCCCACCTGCAACATATGTGGATAAAGAAGCAGAATCTGTATCAGCTGCTTCACCGAAAATAGGAAAATCTTTTTTGCCAGCCGCGCTTGCCGCTGCTTGAATCTTCGGGATAAATGCCTTCCAGAACTCAGGATTTACGTGTTTAAAGGTATCGATTCTCATGCCATCAATATCAAATTTGGTAATCCAGTTAGACCAGACATCAATCCACCCGCTTATCACTTTAGGGTTCTCGGTCTCTAAATCATCGAGGCCGAAGAAATCACCATCTAGGACTGAATTTCCGATACTCGGATTATT
>CANMCL010000054.1 GCA_947496345.1 Actinomycetota bacterium | reverse complement strand
CCATTGACACTGTTTTCTTGGGCTCTTGCACAAATGGACGCATCGAAGATTTGCGTGCTGCCGCATCGATCCTAGAAGGTAAGAAAATAGCTTCGTCACTTCGTATGTTGGTAGTGCCTGGTTCTGAGCGAGTACGCCAACAAGCTATGACTGAAGGATTAGATAAAGTCTTTCTTGACGCTGGCGCTGAATGGCGAAATGCAGGTTGCTCAATGTGCTTGGGAATGAACCCGGACCAATTGAGCGTTGGTGAGCGTTCTGCCTCAACCTCAAACCGTAACTTTGAAGGCCGCCAAGGAAAAGGTGGAAGAACCCACTTGGTAAGCCCACTAGTTGCTGCAGCCACCGCAATTCGCGGCACGCTCTCATCACCGGCTGATCTTTAAGAATTTCTAGAAAGGTAGATAAAAATGGAAAAATTTATTTCACATACCGGTAGCGGAGTTCCGCTTCGTCGCAGCAATGTAGATACTGATCAAATCATCCCTGCGGTTTATCTTAAGCGCGTTACTCGTAGCGGCTTTGAAGATGGTCTCTTTGCCGCCTGGCGCAACGATCCTGAGTTTGTCTTAAATCAACCGCAATATAAGAGCGGAACCGTGCTCGTTGCCGGACCAGAATTCGGTACCGGGTCTTCGCGCGAGCACGCAGTGTGGGCGCTGCAGAACTATGGTTTCAAAGTGGTTATCTCTAGCCGCTTCGCCGATATTTTCCGCGGCAATTCCCTAAAGGGTGGCCTGCTCACCGTGATTTTGCCGCAGGAAGCCGTTGAAGCGCTATGGGTGGCTATAGAGAAAGATCCAAGTACTCAGATAAAAGTTGATCTTGACTCACGCACAGTTTCTTACGGCTCAACCAGTATCGCCTTTGAATTAGATGATTACACCCGTTGGCGCTTGATGGAAGGCCTTGATGACATTGGATTAACCTTAAAGCAGACCGATTCAATCGATGCTTATGAGGCAAAACGCCCAAGTTATAAGCCTAAAACACTTCCTATTCGCATTTAGGCAGTATTTTTTCAATCCATATCCGCTTTGCTCAGTTAAAAACCAGCGTAAAACGCCAACTTTATTGATGGGGTGAGTTAATTATGATTAACTCTCAACTTGTAAATGAGAGTTTTTTACGCATAAATATTGCGATTTCTTAGAAATATTAAATTGCGACACGCCCGCGTTAATATCGCTATCACCCTATAAAAAGGATTAAGTTTTATCCACAAGTTAAGCAAATGCTTAATTTACGCGTAAATCTAAGGGGATTTAGATGAATAAGGCACAATTTATTGCCGCGTTGGCCCCACACTTCAACGACAGCAAGAAAGAAGCAGCACACGCTGTAGAAATCGTATTCGACACAATTACACGCACCATGTCAAAGGGTGAAGATGTAATGATCAACGATTTCGGTAAGTTCAAGAAGGTCGATCGCAAAGCACGTATGGGCCGTAACCCATTCACAGGCGAGACCATCAAGATCAAGGCTTCAAAGAAGGCTCGCTTCTTGCCTGCAAAGGGTTTGAAGGATGTCATCTCAGGTGAGCGCAAGCTAGGTCCGGCTCCAAAGCCAGAACCAAAGCCAGTTGCAAAGCCAGTAGCCAAGAAGGCTGCACCAAAGAAGGCTGCTAAGAAGAAGCCAGCAGCCAAGAAGACTGTCAAGAAGGTTGCTAAGAAGAAGCCAGCAGCGAAGAAGACAGTAAAGAAGGCAGCAAAGAAGCGTTAATTTTCGCTTCTAATCTAATTTCTTGAATCTTATTGAAACTGGGGTCAGCGCTTGCTGGCCCCAGTTTTTCTTTGCCCACTAAGATTTAGTTATGGCTGAATTGCGAGTTTCATATGCGCCACCAACCGGTTATCCATATGGCACGAATCGCACATTTAAAATTTGCGCCGGGATATTAATTCCAATCATAAGTCTGATTACAAAACGAACCTGGATAGGTGCGGAGAACATCCCCAAAACTGGAGCGGCAATAGTTGCGAATAATCACTTGTCATATTTTGATGTTTTGAATTTGTCTCATTTTCTCTTTAGGAATGGCCGAGCCCCACGCTACCTAGGCAAGGTTGGCGTATTTAAAGTTCCGATTATTGGAAGAATACTTCTTGCAGCTGGACAGGTACCGGTTGAAAGAGAAACTCCTAATGCAGGAAAAGCGGTCGACCATGCAAAGAAACTTCTTGAGGTCGGACATTTACTTGGCGTCTATCCCGAAGGAACTCTCTCTCGAGATTTAGACCACTGGCCGATGGTTGCTAAAACTGGATTGGCTCGACTTGCTTTGACTACAAACACACCCGTGATTCCAATAGCGCAATGGGGTTCACAAGTATTAATGCCTACTTACTCAAAGAGGATTAAATTATTTCCGCGTACTCGCATCACAATAGTTGCGGGCAAACCAGTAGATCTTTCACCTTGGCATGGCAAAGGGGATGACCCGCAAGCTCTAATTGAAGCCACAGCCAAAATTATGCGGGAAATAACCACGCTGCTCGAGGGAATTCGTGGTGAGAGGCGCCCTGAAGTAATCTTTGACCCACACACTTCAGATTTGCCGCGCATCGGCAACTTTAAGAAGAAGAAACGATAACGAGCGGCGGTTAAGAAGCGATGAGCAAAGTATCGGTTTTCGGAGCTGGCGCCTGGGGTTCGACCCTTGCGCAAGTGCTTTGCGACGCCGGAAATGAAGTCATGCTTTGGGGCCGCAACGCCGACGTTGTAAATGAAATCAACACTAAGCACACAAATTCTAAATACATCGGTGAGAATATTTTGCCAAGTGAAATCCGAGCGACAACTGATTTAGCGGAAAGCTTTGCCTTCAGCAAGAATTATGTGTTGGCGATACCTTCACAACAACTTCGCGCAACGTTGCAACTTTGGAAACCACATTTTTCAGATGACTGCTTAATAGTTAGTACGCTCAAAGGTATCGAAATTAGTACCCAGCTTCGCATGACTGAAGTGTTGGAAGAAGTAATTGGCAAGCACCGCGTGGCACTCATTACCGGACCAAACTTGGCAGATGAGCTAATCCTGCGCCAACCTGCGGGAGCTGTCGCAGCCGCAACCAATCAAGTGACCTCCGAAGAAGTACGTGCGCTCTTTCGCACGCCTTATTATCGCGTTTACACATCAGTGGATTTGCTTGGCTGCGAGTTGGCGGGTGCAATTAAAAATGTGATTGCCCTCGCTGTTGGTATTTCAATTGGTATGGGATTCGGTGAAAATACCCAAGCCATGCTAATTACTCGTGGATTAAATGAAGTTGCTCGCTTATGTGCTGCCCACGGTGCAGACCCACTTAGCGCTGCAGGATTGGCGGGGATGGGTGATCTAGTTGCGACTTGTGGTTCACCGCTCTCACGTAACAGAACCTTTGGTGAATTATTGGGTAGCACTGGTTCTATGGAATCTGCACTTGGACAATGGGCAAAGACGGTGGAAGGCGTTGCATCATCGGGTGCGATAGTTGAGATTGCTCATCGCGTTGGAGTAGAAGTTCCAGTTATTGAATCAGTAGCGGATATCGTAAATGGTTCTCTCACACCTGAGGCGGCGCTGCAACGTTTAATGGAGATAACCACACAAGCAGAGAACTTCATTCGATGACACAAAGGGTTGCAATCATCTGTGGCGGACGTTCAAGTGAACACGAAATTTCTTGTATTTCTGCGGCAGGCGTTCTTTCAGCGATCGATCGGATTAAATATCAACCTATTTTGATTGGCATTAGTAAGAGCGGGAGATGGTTTCTTCTCCCAGATAATTACGCACTGGCCCTCAAAGATGGGGTTCTGCCGACGATTCCTAACGAGGGAATATCTGTAGCGCTGAGCGCCGATGGATTTAGCGCAGAAGGAAAGAATTTAGATATTGATATTGTCTTTCCATTGCTTCACGGACCTTATGGCGAAGATGGCACAATTCAAGGACTTTTGGAAATTGCAGATATTCCCTATGTGGGATCTGGGGTTTTGGCATCTGCTGTTGCAATGGATAAATCTTTTGCAAAGCCGATCTTTGCTTCACATGACATCAAGGTCGCAGCGGGATTCGTTGTCCGCCAAGGTGAGTGGCAAACCGGATCCGTTGCGATACAAACAGCGGCCGATCAATTGGGCTACCCGGTTTTTGTTAAGCCAGCCCGTGGCGGATCATCCCGTGGAACCACCAAAGTTAAATCTGGTGCAGATTTTGCTAGCGCACTTGAAGAAGCCTTTAAATTTGATACCAAAGCATTAGTAGAACAAGAAATCCGCGGAGCCGAAATTGAGTGTGCTGTTCTTGAAATAGATGGTCAACCGAAGGCATCACTCGTAGGTCAGATAAAGATTGATTCTAAATATGAATTTTATGATTTCGAAGCAAAGTACTTAGATGGTGCAACAACAATCGAACTTCCAGCGCCGATCGACCATAAAATCAGTGATGAAATACGAGAAAAGGCAGTTGCTGCATTTATCTCACTTGGCTGTTCAGGACTTGCACGTGTGGACTTTTTCTTAACCCCCAGCAATGAAGTAATTATCAATGAGCTGAACACCATGCCAGGATTTACCGCTACCTCAGTTTTTCCAAAGATGTGGGCCGCAACAGGAGTTACATACACGGATGTGATCAGCCACTTGCTCAAGAGCGCGCTAACGCGCAATAACGGTGTCTTAGGAAACTAGAGAATAATTAGTAAGTAACTGGGCAAGTCAGAGTGCGCGTAATGCCAGCAACTGTTTGGACCTTAGACAAGATAGTGCGCCCAAAATCTTCCATTGAAGGCGCTTCAGCTCGCATGATCACATCGTATGGACCAGTAACGCCTTCAGCGAGCGTTACTCCTGGGATCGCTGAAACAGATTTTGCGACACTGGAAGCCTTACCGACTTCAGTTTGAATCAAAATGAATGCTTGAACTGACATTATCTTTAAGCCTTTCTCGTGAACGCTTCGTCGTTGAAGATAAGTACAAAGGTACTCCAACTTGCATTGATGTTCTAGTCTTGGCGCTATGGCCGACCGTTCAGAAGCTTTCACAGAGACGCAGGTGATTGCGACGCTGCGCGAGATTTTTGCGAGCCCTGATCCACGGATTGAAGTTGGAATTGGTGACGATGCGGCTGTAGTAGCCGGTGATGTGCGCCAAGTTATGACCACTGATATGGCGGTCGAAGGTGTGCACTTTCGCATCGATTGGTCTACTGCCTTTGAAATCGGTCGCAAAGTTACCGCCGCTAACGCTGCAGATATCTTGGCGATGGGCGGGGTTCCAGATTATTTACTAGTGGCTGTCGCACTCACCGGATCTGAAAGTATGGAATGGATAAGCAATCTGGCGCACGGAATTAAATTTGAGGCCTTTCAAGCCGGATTACAGATAATTGGTGGAGATATATCTAGAAGTGAGAATGTAATAATTTCAATGACGGCGATCGGTCATTGCGCGAAACCAATTTTGCGATCGGGTGCAAAACCGGGAGATGGTATTTATCTTTCATCTCTTACCGGATGGTCAGCTGCTGGGCTTGCTCTTCTTAAATCGAAGGCTCCAGCAACCACCGATGTAATGAAGAAAGCGCTGAGCGAATTTAAATCTCCAACTATCGATTATGGCTTTGATTCAAGTAAAGCCACAGCAATGTGCGACATTAGCGACTCAATCATTGAACAAGCATCTCAAGTAGCAGTGGCTTCACGGGTGCAACTTCACTTTGATGAAAATCTACTTGCCAAATCTGAAGAATTTAACTCTCTACGATCTCTTGCGGCCGAATTAAAGATAGATATTTGGCAGTTGATTTTTGGTGGGGGAGAAGATCATGTTTTATTTGCAACAGGTACAGATCTACCGGGCGTTCGGATAGGCGAAGTGTTAAGCGGTTCAGGTTTGTCAGGAATCCCGGCGATTGAATCAGACCGAGTTTGGAGCCACTTTCGCTAATTATTTAGCGAACGACTTTGCCAGCCTTTAGGCAAGATGTGCAGACATTTTGGCGCTTAGTGCTTCCGCTAACCAAGGTCTTAATGCGCTGAATATTTGGATTCCAGCGACGACGTGTCTTTACCTGTGAGTGGGAAACTTTATTTCCGAAGCTGGGCCCTTTGCCACAGATATCGCATGTTGATGCCACAGCAGTACTCCTTTTAATTTCAAATTTCTTAAGCCAGAACCCCATTTGCGGTCCAGCGGGTTTGC
>CANMCL010000053.1 GCA_947496345.1 Actinomycetota bacterium | reverse complement strand
ACGTTGAATTAAATACTGAATCAAAAATGTTCTGTTCTTGCAGCACAACATTCGGGGGAGAACCAAATACCCAAACTTGCCCAGTCTGTCTGGCACTTCCTGGCGCACTTCCAGTTGTAAATGCCAAAGCAATTGAATCAACGATAAAGATTGGCTTGGCTCTGAACTGTCAGATTGCGCCGCGTAGCCGTTTCGCCCGTAAAAATTACTTCTATCCAGATATGCCGAAGAACTTCCAGATTTCACAATATGACGAACCAATTTGTTTTGATGGGTTTGTTGATGTCGAAATTGATACCGAGGAAGGCCTAAAACAGTTCCGTATAGAAATTGAGCGCGTCCACATGGAAGAAGACACCGGCAAATCACTCCACGTCGGTGGTGCAACCGGTCGCATTCACGGAGCCGAATATTCACTCCTTGACTACAACCGGGCTGGAATTCCACTTGTAGAAATTGTTACCAAGATTGTTCCTGGCACTGGCAAATATGCTCCAGAAGTTGCCAAGGCTTACGTTGCAGAATTGCGCGATATTTTGCGTGGCTTAAAGGTTTCAGATGTGAAGATGGAGCAAGGCTCTCTTCGGTGTGATGCCAACGTTTCACTGCGCTTAATTGGATCGGATGTATTAGGTACTCGTTCTGAAACAAAGAATGTGAACTCACTTCGTTCAGTCGAACGTGCCATTCGCGGAGAAATGATCCGTCACGCAGAATTGTTAAATGAGGGCAAGAGAGTTAAACAAGAGACTCGTCACTTCCAAGAAGACACCGGCCTTACGCGCTCTGGTAGATCAAAAGAGCAGGCCGAGGATTACCGATACTTCCCCGAACCAGATTTAGTTCCTGTTGCACCGGCTGCTACTTGGATTGAAGAACTTCGCGCACAACAACCTGAGCGCCCATCACTTCGCCGCAAACGCCTGAAAGAACAATGGGCAGTTCCTGATAAAGAAATGGCGGCGATGATTAACGCCGATGCGTTAGACATTGTGGAAGAGACAGTATTGCTTGGCGCAGATCCAACTAAGGCACGCACCTGGTGGCTAGGTGAAATCTCACGAATTGCTAATGAGAAAGAAGTTGCTTTAACCGAACTTACTATTTCATCGAAAGATGTTGCTGAAATCGTCGCACTTGTCGCTGCTGGTGAGCTAACAGATAAGTTGGCGCGCCAAGTTGTTGAAGGCGTAATCGCGGGGGAGGGAACCCCGAATGAAGTTGTTGCCAAGCGTGGCATCAAGGTTGTTAATGATGATGGTGCGCTAATGGCAGCAATTGAAAAAGTTTGTGCAGAGCAAGCGGAGACCGCAGATAAGGTGCGCAACGGGCATGTGCCTGCTGCTGGTGCGCTCATTGGCGCGGTAATGAAAGAGACAAAGGGCCAAGCGGATGCCGCTCGGGTACGTGAATTACTATTAAAGCATTTAGGTCAAGGATAGGATCATTACATGTCCAAAATGAAACCACGCTCTGGCCTAGTCACTGATGGATTAGAACGCGCCCCTGCTCGCGGAATGTTACGAGCCGTTGGTATGACAGATGATGATTGGGTAAAGCCACAAATTGGTATTGCATCATCTTGGAATGAAATCACCCCATGTAATCTCTCGCTTGATCGTTTAGCAAAGGCATCAAAGCAAGGTGTGATTGATGCTGGTGGTTTCCCTATGCAATTTGGCACCATCTCTGTATCTGACGGAATTTCTATGGGCCACGAAGGAATGCATTATTCACTTGTTTCACGTGAAGTGATTGCTGATTCAGTAGAAACCGTTATGCAGGCAGAGCGTTTAGATGGCATGGTCACCTTTGCCGGTTGCGATAAATCACTTCCCGGAATGATGATGGCAGCAGCCCGCATCGATGTTGCATCTGTCTTTGTTTATGCGGGTTCAACTCTTCCAGGAAATGTCGATGGCCAAGATGTAACAATCATTGATGCATTTGAAGCAGTTGGAGCTTGCTCGCGCGGGTTAATTACCAAAGAACGCGTAGATCAAATCGAACGTGCAATTTGTCCAGGCGAAGGCGCATGTGGCGGAATGTTCACCGCGAACACAATGGCAACTGTCGGTGAAGCTATTGGGCTTTCTCTTCCGGGTTCTGCGGCACCTCCCGCTGTAGATCGCCGCCGCGATGCTTTTGCAGTTGCATCTGGTGCCGCGGTTGTAAATATGATCAAACTTGGGCTCACCACTCGTGACATTTTAACCAAGCGCGCCTTTGAAAACGCTATCACCGCGGTTATGGCAGTTGGCGGATCAACAAATGCAGTTCTTCATTTACTGGCAATTGCTCATGAAGCAGAAGTTGATTTATCTCTAGATGATTTCCATCGCATTGGTTCACGTGTTCCGCTACTTGGAGATTTAAAGCCATTTGGTCGCTATGTAATGAGCGATATGGATAAAGTCGGTGGTGTTCCTGTAATTCTGAAAGCGCTACTTGATGCTGGTTTATTACACGGAGATGTAATGACCGTAACAGGAAAAACTATGGCGGAAAATCTTGAAGGAATTAATCCTCCGGATGTTGATGGCGATATTTTGCACGCGGTCGCAACGCCACTTTCAACGGACGTTGGAATAACAATTTTGGGTGGATCACTTGCCTCCGACGGCGCTGTTTGTAAGACAGCCGGAATCGGTATAGATAGTTTTGAAGGTCCAGCCCGTGTATTCGAACGTGAGCAAGCAGCAATGGCTGCGTTACAAAATGGAACTATTCAAGCGGGTGATGTTGTTGTGATTCGTTATGAAGGTCCAAAAGGCGGACCTGGAATGCGCGAGATGCTAATGATCACTGGTGCAATTAAGGGTGCCGGACTTGGAAAGTCAGTTTTGCTATTAACTGATGGACGTTTCTCTGGTGGATCAACTGGACTCTGCGTTGGTCACGTCGCACCCGAGGCAGTCGATGGTGGACCAATTGCATTTATTAAAGATGGCGATTTGGTACGTATCGATGTTAAAGCTCGCACCTTGGATCTCCTGGTTGACCCGGCCGAACTTGCATCCCGCAAAATCGGCTGGAATCCACTTCCACATAAATTCAAGCGCGGGGTTTTAGCCAAGTACTCAAAGACCGTTGGCTCTGCCTCAAAGGGCGCGGTCTGCGGTTAGTTTCACAATTTGAGACTTACATCTCACGCCTTGACGCAGGCGCTATCCGCGTTGGAGAATAAGACCATGCAAAAGAAGTTCGCGCTTACCTCTTCATCATCTGTAATTGTGGTGGTGATTCGATAGCGCGTGCCTTTTTAAAGCACGCGCCCTCAGAAATCTGAGGGTTTTTTCATTTCTCTGCAAGAAATTTAAACGAACGGAAAGGAGTAAGAAGATGGCACACGTACCAACAGCCAACGGCACCGCAATGACTGGAGCAACTTCACTAGTCAAAAGCTTAGAAGCTGCCAAAGTTGATGTGATGTTCGGAATTCCAGGTGGCGCAATTCTTCCTGCTTACGATCCGATTTACGACTCAACAATTCGCCACATCTTGGTTCGCCACGAACAAGGTGCCGGACATGCAGCAACTGGCTATGCACAAGTAACTGGTCGCGCTGGTGTTTGTATTGCAACTTCTGGTCCAGGTGCAACAAATCTTGTAACACCCCTTGCTGATGCTGCCATGGATTCTGTTCCACTTGTCGCGATCACTGGCCAAGTTCCCTCTGTCGCAATTGGTACCGATGCTTTCCAGGAAGCCGATATCCGCGGCATCACAATGCCCTTTACCAAGCACAATTTTCTTGTAACAAATCCAGATGATATTCCGCGCGTAATCGCCGAAGCATTTCATATCGCAACTTCTGGACGTCCTGGCCCAGTATTGGTTGATATCGCAAAAGATGCGCTGCAGAAGCAGACTAGTTATAACTGGCCTACAACGATTGATTTAGCAGGATACAAACCACAAACTCAGCCAAATAAAAGTGCGATCAATGATGCGGCAGCGCTAATCGCGCAATCTGCAAAGCCAATCCTCTATGTTGGCGGCGGCGTGATTAAAGCCAATGCAGCGCGTGAATTACTAGAGCTCGCACAATTACTTGGAGCACCAGTTGTGACAACTTTGATGGCTCGCGGAGCATTCCCTGATTCGCACCCATTGCATCTTGGAATGCCAGGAATGCACGGAACTGTTGCAGCCGTAACTGGCCTGCAGAAAGCGGATTTACTAATTACTTTAGGAGCCCGCTTTGACGATCGCGTCACCGGAAAACTTTCTACCTTTGCACCGAACGCCAAGGTTATTCACGCAGATATTGATCCTGCTGAAATCGGCAAGAATCGTTATGCCGATGTTGCAGTAATTGGTGATTTACGCGAAACAATAAAGGCTTTGATCCCAGCGTTAACAGCGACTCTGGCTAAGGGCAGAGCGGATCTTTCCCCTTGGCTGGCCAGTGTAAATAAATTGAAAGCAACTTATCCTTTGGGTTATGACACACCTGCCGATGGTGCACTTTCACCTCAGTTTGTAATTGAACGACTTGGCAAAATCTGTGGACCCGACACTATTTTTGCTGCGGGCGTTGGCCAACACCAGATGTGGGCTTCTCAATTTATTAGTTATGAAAAACCACGCACTTGGCTTAACTCAGGTGGCGCCGGAACTATGGGTTATGCAGTTCCAGCAGCAATGGGAGCAAAAGTTGGTGCACCCGATACAACTGTTTGGGCGATCGATGGTGATGGTTGTTTCCAAATGACAAATCAGGAACTAGTTACCTGTGCGTTAAACAATATTCCGATTAAAGTGGCAATTATCAATAACGAAAGCTTAGGAATGGTTCGCCAATGGCAGACCTTGTTCTATGACAGCCGTTATTCAAATACCAGCCTTGAGTCCAAGCGCGTACCTAACTTTCCAATGTTGGCTGAGGCAATGGGATGTATCGGACTCTCTTGCGAGAGCCCAGCAGATGTTGATGCAACAATCGAAAAAGCAATGTCGATCAACGATCAACCAGTTGTTGTTGACTTCCGTGTTCATCGCGATGCAATGGTCTGGCCGATGGTTGCAGCCGGAACATCTAACGATGAAATCATGATCGCTCGCGCAACTGCGCCTGACTGGGATTCACAGGAGCTCTAATGGCCATTCATAAACTAGAAGTTCTCGTTGAAAACGAACCAGGTGTACTAGCCCGTATCGCTGGCCTATTTGCGCGACGCACCTACAACATTGATTCGCTAGTTGTAGGCCCAACTGAGAACTCGAAGATTTCAAAGATGATAATCGAAGTTAGCGTCGAAGGTCATTCACTGGAACAAGTAATTGCTCAGCTGGACAAGTTAATAAATGTGATCCGCATTGAAGAAGTTCTCGAAGGTGCGATCAGTAATACCAAGCACGACACCCAACCTGATTACCAGAACTAAAACGACACCCAAACTACAAATCTAAGGGAGAACTACCGTGGCAACGATGTATCACGAAGAAGATGCAGATCTATCAATCATCCAGGCTCGTAAGGTCGCAATTATCGGTTACGGCTCACAAGGCCATGCGCACGCGCTCAATTTGCGCGACTCAGGTGTCGATGTACGAGTAGGACTTAAAGAAGGTTCTGCATCTCGCGCCAAAGCTGAAGCCGAAGGACTGCGCGTCGTATCCGTTGCGGAAGCAGTGAAGGAAGCAACTGTGATCATGATTTTGGTGCCAGATCACTTGCAGCGCCACGTCTACACAGCTGAAATTTTGCCGAACTTAAAAGATGGCGACGCCCTGTTCTTCGGACATGGTTTCAATATTCGTTTCGGTTATATCAAGCCAACAACAAATGTTGATGTTTGTATGGTTGCGCCAAAGGGCCCTGGTCATATCGTTCGTCGCGAATATGCCGGTGGACGAGGCGTTCCAGTAATCGTTGCAGTTGAACAAGATGCAACAGGTAACGCTTGGCCGCTAACACTTTCTTATGGCAAAGCAATCGGTGGACTTCGTGCCGGTGGAATCTTGACCACTTTCACTGAAGAGACAGAAACAGATCTATTTGGTGAGCAGTCAGTACTTTGTGGTGGCGCATCCCAGCTTGTTATGTACGGATTTGAAACGTTGATTGAGGCTGGTTACCAGCCAGAGGTTGCCTACTTCGAGTGCTTGCACGAACTTAAATTGATTGTTGATTTGATGTTTGAAGGCGGAATCGCAAAGCAGCGTTGGTCAGTATCTGACACTGCAGAATATGGCGATTACGTTTCAGGCCCTCGCGTTATCGATCCAAGCGTAAAAGTTAGAATGA
>CANMCL010000052.1 GCA_947496345.1 Actinomycetota bacterium | reverse complement strand
CACGTATTTTGGGAGTAATAACAATTCTGCTGGGCCTTATCTTTATGGGGAGCTTTCCCATGATGCGAACTTTCTCACCGAAGATTGCGACAAATGGTGGGCTAATTGGTGCGCCACTTCTAGGTTTCCTCTTCGGTATCGGCTGGACACCTTGCATTGGTCCGGCGTTAGCAACGGTTCAAACACTGGCATTTCAAGAATCTAGCGCCGCACGTGGTGCAATTCTTTCATTCGGGTATTGCATCGGGTTAGGTGCGCCGTTTATTGCATCGGGTCTTTACTTAGATAAATCCGAACGTTTGCGAAAATATTTAACCAAGCGTGGAGATTTGATCACCAAAATTGGTGGTGCGCTCTTGATTCTGATTGGTATCGCGCAAATTCTTGGACTTTGGACTGATTTAATGATTTCACTTCGCTCACTAATAACAGATTTTGCACCGGTGATTTAATGACGACAGAACCAACACTGCCCGAATTAGGTGCCACTGGTTTGCTCCGGTTTATGTGGCGCCAATTAACAAGTATGCGCACCGCACTGATTCTTTTGATGATGCTGGGTGTAGCCGCGATCCCCGGATCATTTATTCCGCAAAGAGCGCAAAACCCAATGGCTGTGCGGCAATACTATTTAGATAGCCCAGAGCTAGCCCGCTGGATCGAACGTTTTTCAGGATTCACCGTCTATTCATCACCTTGGTTTAGCGCGATATATATCTTGCTCTTCATCTCGCTAATAGGTTGTGTTCTGCCGCGTACCTTTGAACATTTCCAAGCGATGCGCGCTCTGCCGCCGATGACCCCTCGCAATTTATCTCGCATGGAATCTTTTCAACAATTTGCAGGCAACGGATCAGAGCTTGATAAAGCGCAAATCTGGTTTAAAAAATCACGTTTTCGAGTACGTAGCGAAGAAGGCGCAATTTCTGCTGAAAAAGGTTACTTGCGCGAAACCGGCAACCTGCTCTTCCACCTCTCACTAATTTTGATTCTCATCGGCGTAAGCGTCGGTTCGCTCTTTGGAATGCGCGGTGAGGCAATAGTCAATAAAGGCGAGCGATTCATTAGCCTTGCAACTTCATATGACAATCTCTCATTTGGAAAGCTAGTCAATGAAGATTCACTGCAGCCTTTTATTATTGAAGTTGTTGATTTCGTAGCCAAATATGATCCTGTCACTAATGCTCCCCAGGATTACACCGCGACGGTGCGAGTTACTAATCCAGGTGAAACCACATCCACGATTAAAACTATCAAGGTGAATAGTCCACTTACCTTTGGAAATACGCGGGTTTACCTTCAGGCCAATGGATACTCACCAATAGTTACCGTGCGCGATTCGACTGGCCAAGTTGCCCTGCAAGGCCCAATTCCATTTTTACCACAAGATGGAAACTTGAGCTCTATCGGATCTATAAAAGTTCCCGATGCTAATCCGCAACTTGGTTTCGTAGCCAGTTTCTACCCAACATTTGTGCGCGAAGGTGGCGAGGGTGGAATTTCAGTATTCCCAGAAGCGCTAGATCCAAAGCTGCTCTTTTCTATTTGGGAAGGCGATCTCGGTTTAGATTCAGGAATTCCACAATCTGTTTATCGCATTGATACTTCCAAGATGAAGCGGATAGCGCTGGATTCACTAAAACCTGGTGAAACGTTTTCATACCCAGAAGGCACAATAAAATTTGAAACTTTTGTACCTTGGATTAATCTGCAAATTGTCGATGATCCGGGCAAGAGTTACTCCTTATACGGTGCAATAGCAGCGATTCTTGGCTTACTTGCCTCACTCTTTGGAAGACGGCGCCGTATATGGATAAGGATCACATCAACTGGAGTTGTAGAAGTTGCTGGTCTGGCTAAGAATGGGGCACCGGGACTAGACGCGGAAATCGAACGCTTTGTTACGCACTTGAAAAAGGAGATGTAGATGCTGACCACTTGGGCATATATCTCCAATTACTTGGTTTACTCAGCGATGGGTATCTTCGCCTTATCTTTCTTGGCACATGCTTTCGAAACTGCTTGGGCGGTAAAAGCTCCCCAACAAGATACAAATGAATCTGGAAGTGTCTTAACAAAGACTTTGGATTACACGCGCACCGAACGCGCAGCGCGTATCGCAACAGCGATGATGATTCTGGGATTTTTACTTCTTCTTGGCGGCGTAATTGCTCGCGGTATTTCAAATAAACACGTCCCTTGGGGCAACATGTATGAGTTTTCAATTACTGGTGCGCTCGCTTTAACCGGAGCGTACTTGTTAGCTCTTCGTAAACATGATCTGCGCTGGCTGGGATTGTTTATCTCGATTTCGGTTCTACTCACTCTCGGAACTGCAGTTACATTGCTCTATCGCGATAGCGCACCACTTGTCCCAGCGCTAAATTCACCTTGGTTAGTCATTCACGTAATTGCCGCAATTATCTCTGGCGGAGTTTTCTTGCTCTCAAATGTCATCGCTGGTGCTTACCTTTATTTACATGCAATGGAATCAAAAGGTGATCGCAAGCCGTGGGCTAAACGTTTGCCAGATTTAGAAACACTTGACCAACTTTCCTATCGTTTGGTTGCCTTTGTATTTCCCCTTTGGACTTTTGCAGTTATCGCCGGCGCTATTTGGGCTGAGGCGGCGTGGGGTAGATATTGGGGCTGGGATCCAAAAGAGACTTGGGCATTTATTACTTGGGTTGCCTATGCTGCATATTTACATGCGCGCGTGACTATTGGCTGGCGCGGTAAGCGCGCAGCGTGGCTCTGCTTATTTGCAGGATCTACATTCTTATTTAACTATGTATACGTAAATGTCTGGGGTACAGGAAAGCACACTTACAGCGGTCTTTAAAAAGTATTAAAGCCTACGTAGAAAATCTGGGTCATCATCAGGCGGCAAAATGCGACGCTTGGGTGGGCGTGGGCCTCTTTGGCCGCGAACGCGTCCAATAATTAGAAATGCAATAGCTCCGAACGGTGAAAGCAAAACTATAAGTAAAAGCCAACCCCACTTAGGTAATTTATTTATTTGAGAATCATCGCGACGAGCGCAATCGATAAATGTGTACAAAGTTAAAGCAAGTGAGGCCAAAAAGATGATGGCTTGCAACTTAATCATGCTCCTATTCTAGCGAAAATTAGAAAGTTAAGCCGAGCGCAAAAAGGATGGCAAAGACCAGTTGCAACTTGCCAGTCTTGGCCAAATAGGGGATTAACTCGGCGCTCGATACTCCGCTGGCCACGCCGCGGGCTAACTTCCAAGTCAGGGGAGCGGCTAATAAGGTCAATAGAACCGCCGGCTGAAGAGTTAGAAGTGCGAAGAGGTGAGCAGAAATCAAGAGCGCGATATACAACCTTCGGGCCCCGCGCTCGCCCAACCGAACCGCCAAGGTTTTCTTGCCAACGATTTGATCTTGCGCACGATCACGCAGATTGTTGATTGCCAAAATTGCACACGCAAGTGAACCCATAGGAATTGCGACAATGAAAATCTGCAGATTTAACTCTTCCGTCTGTACGTAGTAACTACCGACGGTTGCAACAATGCCAAAGAATATGAAGACAGAAATTTCTCCGAGACCCACATAGCCATAGGGCTTAGCGCCGCCGGTGTAACCCCAAGCAGCGTTAATTGCTAAAGCACCAACCAGAATAATCCACCAAGAAGTAGCAGCAGCCAGTGTTAAACCAATGAGTGCGGCAAATAGAAATGAAATAAGCGCTGCGGCACGAACTGATTTTGGTGAGGCTAAGCCAGATACGGTGAGCCGCACGGGACCGATACGCGAATCATCTGTGCCGCGAATTCCATCTGAATAATCATTGGCATAGTTGACGCCGATTTGTAGCGCCAGACTTACTAAGAGCGCAGATAGCGCACGAATAGGTTCCCAGTTACTTCCGGCAAATGCGGTGGCAACTAATACAGGTGCAATCGCAGCAGGCAAGGTGCGCGGGCGGGCGCCAATAATCCATTTATTCATAGGCTTCACTTACCTTCCCTCAGCACAAGGCTAGCCAATTCCTGACGATTAACTTTATCCAAAGCACTCTTTGGTAATTGATCTAAATAGATTGCGCCCTTTATCTTGGCAGCCACCGAAATCTGTGATGAAAGAGATTTATTAATCTCCGAAACTTCTGGCTTTACAGACCCAGCAATTGCTAAATGCAGCGCTTGACCCCACTGTTGATCTGCAACAGCAAAGGCAGCGCATTCAATACCTGCAAAAGTATTTCGGATAACTTCTTCAACTTTAGCCAAAGAGATATTTTCTCCACCTGTAATAATCACATCATCGGCGCGGCCCGTAACAGTTAACTTGCCGTTGTTGATTTCTCCGAGATCAGAGGTGAGGAAGTATCCATTTTCTAGCTTGGCGTTCCAACCCGATAAGTCATTTAAGTAACTTGTGGCCAGGGAAGATGTGGAAATCTTAATTAGCCCTGCACTAGTGACTTCAACTGAGGTATCACCAATTGGCAGACCGTCGTAGACACATCCACCACAGGTTTCCGTCATTCCATAACTTTCAACGATATTGATTCCCGCATCACTCGCTTTTTCGCGCAACTTAGGATCAAGGGCAGCGCCACCGACCAACACAGATTTTGCAGAAAGCAAATGTGCGAGTAAATCTGCATCACCATTTAACGCACGGAATAGTTGGGTCGGAACAATCGCTGTGTAATCCGCGTCTGGATATTTGCCGGTTATTCCACGTGCATCGATTGCAATTGTGCCGAGTTCAAGTGCGCGTACAAGAACATTGACTCCCGCAATATGAGTTAGCGGCAATAACAACGACCAGGTTTGACCTTTGCTTGCTCCAAAAAATTTGTTTGTGGCTTTGGAGCTGGCAAAAATTGCTCCTGCTGAAAGACCGACTTCTTTCGCATCCCCTGTTGATCCACTGGTGGATACGACAACGGCTATTTCAGATGGGATGGTTTCAACAGATATTGGCCCCAACGTGATTGCTGGGCCTTCGCCAGCCAAGGTTTTGGCTAGGCGCGCAGTTATCTCGGCGATGGTCCACGTGGGATCTATCGCACGAATCTCTCGTTGTGACGTCTGCTCCATTGCACGCGTAGGCTATCGCTCGTAGTCGTCGATGGAGGAATCGTGAGCAAGCCGATCAAGCGTGAATTTGGTAACCGAAGCATCCCTGCCTGGGCAACCGGTGCGGGTGGCGAGAAATTCACGGATATCACCTACCAAGTTGGCGAAGGCATCGCCAAGATTGCAATTAATCGCCCCGATGTTCGAAACGCGTTTCGCCCACAAACAATTATTGAATTGCAAGAAGCATTTTCATTAGCTCGTGATAATTCTGAAGTTGGCGTAATCATCTTTACCGGAACCGGCGATGAAGCGTTCTGCTCTGGCGGTGACATCAGCGTTCGTGGCGATGATGGGTATCTCGGTGAAGATCCACTTGCACAAAAAGGTATCGGCCGTCTAAATGTTTTAGATCTACAAATTCAAATTCGTCGCACGCCAAAGCCAGTTGTTGCAATGGTTGCTGGTTGGGCGATCGGTGGCGGACATGTTCTGCATGTTGTTTGTGATTTAACAATCGCGGCAGATAACGCCAAGTTCGGCCAGACCGGTCCGATGGTTGGTTCATTCGATGGTGGGTACGGATCAGGTTTACTCGCGGCAAGTGTTGGACAAAAGAAAGCACGCGAGATCTGGTTTATGACTCGTCAATACGATGCGCAAGAAGCGCTCGCTATGGGATTGGTTAACACCGTTGTTCCACTCAAAGAGTTGGAAGCCGAAACAGTTTCGTGGTGCCGCGAGATGTTACGTAATTCTCCACTTGCACTTCGCTTATTAAAGTCTGCAATGAACGCCGCCGATGATGGCCTAGCCGGAATTCAACAACTTGCTGGCGATGCCACCTTGCTATTTTATTTAAGCGAAGAAGGCCAAGAAGGTCGCGATGCTTATAAAGAAAAGCGCGCTCCCGATTTCGGAAAGTTTCCTAAACGTCCTTAAAACTTATGCTTGATGACCTTCTTAAAACCCTTCGTGTAATTGCGCTTCCTACGCGCACCAATTTTCGTGGTGTAACAGTTCGTGAAGTTGCACTTATGCAAGGCCCGCAAGGCTGGGGCGAATTTTCACCATTTCTGGAATACGACGATAACGAATGCCGGCCGTGGCTAGCCACCGCCATAGAAGCAGCGACAGTTGCTCGCCCTGCGCGATATCGCGATGCCATTGCAGTCAACGGCATAATTCCTGAACTCAACGATAAAAAAGAGATCGAATCTCTTATGCGCACTTTTTCAGGTGCTAAAACTTTCAAAGTAA
>CANMCL010000051.1 GCA_947496345.1 Actinomycetota bacterium | reverse complement strand
AGTGCGATGCCTCGTCCGAATGAGGATGAGTTCATTCCTGTGCGCATGAACCAACTGCGCGAAGTGAGACTTAAAAATGATCTTGCTGTGGACTCCTGGGCTGATGATGTAAATAATTTACTCAGCCTTACTTCTGGAGGCGGAATCATGACGACAGAGCGTTTGGAACGTGCCAAGCGCCAACAAGGCACGGTCTCTTCCGGCGCGGCAAATTCTTACAAGCTCCGTTTTAAGCAAGCGCTGGCATCAACACTTGGTATTGATTTATCTGATCAAGATGTGCGCATAGAGAAAACTTCTAATAAATCTATTGAGGGCCTCTTGCGCGATCTTCAGGATCTACCCACAAACTATGAGCCGCTCTATCGAATGCTAGAAAACCTGCGCCCTAAGCGCATTACACGCCCTGATGTAGTAACGGGTGAATTTACGTATGAGATGAAGGCGATGAGCAGTGATTCCTCAAAGAAGCATTTGCAACGGCACGTGCTTAATCTTGGCGGGCGTGAGTTAGTAATTGAAGGCTCGCGCGGTGGCTTTACTGCAGAGATGGCACTGGGATTAATCAAGACCGTTTCGTTGCAACTTACGATTGATCCAGATGCTGCTGAGTTAGTAGCTGCTTTTGAAAGCCGCGGGCAAATGCTTCGTGTTCGAATTCAAGATCCCAAGAAATCTGATCGAGGAAAACTCTCAGAACTGCTTATGCAACTAGTTTCGTAGTTAAACCTGCCGAATCACCCTGATTACCGCTAGAAAATAGCGCTCAGGGCTGTCAGTATTCAGGGGTGGCCGCCCCCAAGAAACCAGCGAATAACGCTCCTGTATTTGGCCGCTGGCAGGGTATCCGTCCCATCGGGCGTGGTGGTTTTGGTCAGACTATTGAGGTTAAGCATTTAGATAACAACAAATTTGCAATCGTAAAAATTATTAACTCCGATCATTTCGGAGATGATTATGAAGACTACGTTCGCCGCTTTAAACGCGAAATGAAAATTCTCTCCGAGCTAGATCATCCAAATATTTGCCGCCTGTACGAAGCAAATTTTGATTCCGCTACACCCTGGTTTGCAATGGAGCGCTACAAGGGAAATACCGTCGCTGAGGAGTTAGAGCAGTATGGACCTGCACCTGAAAAAATCTGGTTCGACCGAGCGCGCGACATTCTCTCTGCACTTAAGTACGCTCATTCAAAGAAGATAATTCACGGAGACTTAAATCCAGGCAATGTGATCATTGATGGTCGTGGCGCAAAGCTGATTGATTTTGGCATTGCCAGAAAAGATGGAAATTACAATTCGAATAGCACCAAGATCTTTGGCGCGAACGGCTGGACTTCTCCCGAATACGGAACTTTGCCGCCAGCGATTGAAGATGACATCTTCGTAGCCGCTTCACTATTGGTCAAACTTGGCACCGGTAACCATGCTTTTAAAGCCAATACAGTAAATAACTATCTGCCTTCAATTATTAGTGATGAGCCCGATTACAAAGGTTTGAGCACTAATCAGATTCAATTGCTCCGCAAGATGCACGCTAAGTCACGCGAACAGAGATGTTCGGCCGCTACCGCACTTTCTTTGATTGACCGACTAGAACCATCTGCCACTGCACGCCCAATTATTAACCGGGCAAATAAGCCACAGGTTGCTAAGAAGCCAGCCGCACCCTTCAAAACACCAGATAACTTTCAGAAAAAAATTGACATGGTCAATGAAGCTGGCGACTTAGCAAAAATTGCATTTTTAAAGCCTTCAGATTTAGCACGAGATCCGCGAGTTCAAAGCGGTGCAAGGACTGCATTTAAATACAAGGGTTTAACTCTTTGGTCAATATTTCTTGGTGGCGTACCACTGCTTGCTTATTGGGTAGTGTCAAAAATGAAGCGCACTAAAGGTTTTCGCTACGAACAGAAACTACCTCTGGCAATTTCTGGTCTGGCTTATGTCACTAGTTTTGGGATTTTCTCACCGGTGGCGACAATTTGGTGGGGGCGAAAGATTGGCTTTAAATCCCTAAAACTTCAGTTGGCACTGCAATCTTTCTTTTCGCTCTTTGTGTTGATGGGAACTATCGCTGAGGCTAACCAGCCACCTTCAGGTTTCTTATCTGGTTTACGAGTGATTGGTATCGTTGTTGGGGTTCTCGGGTACCGCAGAATTGTTAATCTACTAACGCAACCACTGACTCCTGCAGATAAAATTGAAACGCCTCTTGTTGAAATGCCACGGACGGCAAAGGTTGAAGTTCGCGAGAATGAAGATGGCGCGCAGATCGTTGGCAAACAACGCACGTGGGAAGAAGTAGAAAAGTTCTTAGTCCACTCGTTGTCGAGCAAGCGGGGCAAACGATTCATATTTGAGATTGAATCAGATCTTTACAAAGATATCTATTTCCAGGGATATTCCGAACCTGATCAATCACGGACAATCGAAGCTGCCGCTGATTTATCAGTTCGGCCAAAGCTTTCGGATAAACAGAAATTAGCAATGTCGGTGATTGGATGGGACCTGCCTTCTGAAGATCTGCCAAACTTCATTATGTTCCTGGAATCGAGTGAGAGTGGCGACCGCTCTCTGGCGCAAATATTCACAAAGACGCTCCGTGAGGGTTACGGACTAGAACTTGGCACATTCAGCGTTATCGCGCCGGTTCGCTAGTTTTAATATTCCTCTGTTTCCTCATTTAACACTTTGATGAAGCGCACACCAAAAGCTTGATTAAACACCTCTTCCTCAAGAAATTGTTGTATCTCTACGTCACTGTCACTAAAGGGTCCGAATCCGTGAAGGTCGATCTTGCAGTAATCACAGACACAATTTCCCTCACCTGTAGATTTAGAAAGCTCCTCCTGTGTTTTTAAGATCTCCTCAACCTGCTTTTGGATTTGTTCAACGAGAGGACTTGTATACAAATTAAGGTTCCCTGATAATCGCCCAACTTCATGCATCAATTCAAGCTCAGCGCTCTTATCGTTAAACTCAAAGTGTCCCAGGGATTCAATTGTAAGGTCCTCTCTAAACGAATTTGCATCTACCAATATTTTGCCCATGATTTGCGCCTGTAGGGCTCTATGGTGAAGCAAAAGAATTTCCAACTGTAATTGGGTGCGCCGCCACGCGTGAAATGCGGTTCTCAAACCATCCTGCATTTGTATGAGCATCTCCGAATTGGAAGCTTGAGAAATATCAGTATTTTTCAATATTGACACAATGTTTGTAATTTGCTTTGAGGTTCGGAAGTTTTCTGGAAGGTTTCGGGCAACAGCAGGAATTGAAAGAATTAGATCTCTTGGAGATTCACTTTTCAAAATTTCTTCGCACGAGAGTTTAGTACTCTCATTCATGGCGTACTTCTTTATTAATTTGGTTAAGTTTCTTAAATCCTTTGAATTCACCTGGTTTTCAAGATCACTTTGATCATGCGCCCATTTATTTCGATATTTAAAGATTTTGCGGATTTCTTCAAGTTCTATATCGGTTAATGTATGCCTATCAAACATTGATTTAGCAATGGCCATTCTAAAATTTTGGTTATTAAAATCTACTGCTTCTTTTAGGAGTGTATACAAATCCTTGCTTGGGTTCTTCCATCTCCATTTTTCTTCAGATAAACACTTTTTAAACCAATCATCTCCATAGATTGGTTGCAGAATTTTCTCAATTTCGGGGAATAGTCCATTTTGATACTCGCTAAGCAAACTAAAGCCAACTTGTCGAACTTCATCATTAGGGAACAAATTTTGATTATTCACTTTGTTGGCTCATCTCGGCGAATTCCATGACATCCCATTGATAGCCATTTGCTTTGCCCCAGGGGAAATCTTTTCCGTCTTGGGTGCTTATGTCTAGGGTTCTAAGGTAATTCTTTCCTTTGCGGGCAGTTAAGTTGGAAAGTTCAACGTTAACTGGTGCGCTAACGAACTTGCCCTCGGCGCAGCTGGGTTCGCAAAGGTTTTCATGGAAGGTCCCGGTACCGGTGGCACCTGTTTTGCTCCAGGTAGTCCAGGTTATTTGATCAACGTAGAGACCACCATCGGCACAGGTAAGAGTGATGGCCTTCGTTTGAAATTCGGGAAGTTCGCAATCCCAGGTGTAAATGTCTTTTGCGGCAGTTGAGATTGACTTACTACTTGGTGCAATGGAGTTCAGGAGAAGTGTTGTGCCTAAGGCTGCAGCGGCTGCGATTGCAACCGCTGCAGTGGCACGTGGGTTATGCGGCATCTGCATCGCCGAAGATTGTTTCTGCGATAGTGGCTATGCGCTCTAGCCGGATATTGGCTTCTTCCTCTTTGCCAAGTGCGGTGAGCGCTTTGGCTAGTGCTTGGTTTGCACCGAGGATCTCTTCCCAATCTTTGTTTTCATCGAGTGTTAATTGTTCTAGGGCCGATACTAATTCTCGTTGAGCATCTTCATACTCTTGGCAGAGTAGATGTGCGACGCCGAGGCGATAACGTGCAAAGCCTTCCATTGACATATCTTCGGCAACTTTTGAATAGTTGAAGTAATGCTTGGCGTGGAACTTCGCTTCTGGGCCATTTTCTAGGACTACATATGTAATCGCTAGATATTGATCGGCCCAGTTAACGTATTCCGGATTCTTTGCTTCTTTAAATAGTTTGCGAGCGCTTAGGAACGTTGCAATTGCTTCGGTGTGCATCTCTAATTTGATCTGTGCTGTTCCGATATTTAGAAGGTCGATCCCCATCGACATCGGTGTGGCATCTGGATCAATTGCACTTTGTGCGGCTAGGTGACTGTCGAGACTTTTCTGCCATTCTCTGGCGTCATACCAATCGCAGGCGGCGGCGCGTTTGGCTTTGATATAACCAGTTGTGTCATCATCGATCTGAAACAACTTGGCTATTTCTTCGAAGGTATCTGCAGATTCTGCCTGGCGCTTTAAGTGACGCAGTGAATATGCTTTTCCTTCATAGAGGTGGATAAGTTCTTTAATATGTGAATCCATACCTAGTTTGAAGTAGATATCGATTGATGTATCAACGAGTTGTAAGCATTCGTTGAAAGCATCTCGCCGGAATGCGATGTGGCTGAGTTCATCTAAGACTTCAGCTCTTTCGGCACCTTCGGTCGTACTCATTCGCTCCCAGAGTTCTAGCTCTTGGGTGTTGTTCTCATTGTTGTTTTCTGCGCTCACCGTTTCCTTCTTCTTCGGGAATGTGCTTCGGACAGTTGCAAAAGTTACCGAGGGTCACTGACAAGGGGTCTTGCTGTGGCTTGGGGGTTCCTTAGGGGGAAGCGGAGAGTAACACAGATTTCGAACAGGTGTTCGGGTGGGTTTGGTGTATTCGGCGGGGTAATGGTTGATTGTCAGCGGCTGGATGTACCTTTTACCTAGGTCAAGAACTAAGCGTTAAGCCTTTAGCTTGCTTAGTACCAACCGCGCCAACCGCGCACGGTGGTTCTAAAGAAGACCTGCTGGCGATGAATGACACCGCCAGAAGAGCGGGTCTCTATATGAGGTCCATTAAGGACTGTGTTTGTTATGCCAAAAGCAAAGAAGAGTGCGAAGAAGTATGTGGATCTAAAGATAACCAGTGAGGACGAGCTAAAGCAAAAACAGAATGACACACCTGGCGGAACGATGGAAAAGTACGGGCGCTTTAAGAATTGGCTGCGTTATGCCAATTTAAAGGGTTGGCAAGATCAGAAGTGGCATTGGGGTTATGTAAATTACTGCGGCCAAGAATGGCGCTGCACTTGTGGGTTGGTGATTCCAATGGGGGCCAAGGCCGAAGTCGGTGGGCTTGCGCAGTTGGAATTGGATGCGGCGCATCGTGCGCGCGGGCATCGATCGTTGCCGGATTTCGGTGAAGCGGTTGTTGCGTTTATTTTTGACTACAAGTGGATGGAAGAGCGCGGGGTTTATTACTTTGATGCTTTCTGCCAGGTCTGTGGTGATTACGTGTTAGAGCGTCCGGGAAAAGTGGCGGATATGTTTGCCGAAATTCACAACATTAGTTGTGGGTAGTTACGCAGAGTAGTAAAAGTAAAGTGGCCTCACGTAACAAGTGTGAGGCCACTTTGTGGTGCGTACCGCTGGCGGGATTCGAACCCGCTACACTTCCCATAGTTGGTGGGATGCTCTATCCATTGAGCTACAGCGGTACGCAGGACAGAACCTAAGTCAGTTGATGAAACTGATTTAGGTTTTTTGCTTTCGCTGTGGATAAGATTTAAAAACGATTTTGTGTTACTTCTTTAACTCGGTCAACTTTTTCTCGACCTCTGGGTAATCAGGGTTATCAACTAAAATCTTTTCGAGATCCTTTATGCCCATCGCACGCTTGCCCATTAGGGCGTAGGTAACTCCGCGTTCGAAAAGCGTGCGGTGTTCTTGCGCAATTGCTCCCACACTGGAAATGGATCGAGATAGAACTTATCCTCGTGAAGGTTTTCTGACTGAATTGGCATGTGTAAACCGTAGCAAGAGTGCTTGCTAATGCCATTCAGATGTCGGAAA
>CANMCL010000050.1 GCA_947496345.1 Actinomycetota bacterium | reverse complement strand
CGCTCATATGCTTGATCCTATTAGAAGCGCTCGTAGCAAGCGAAGTTACGCATGCGAGAAGTGTCGTGTTCCGGTGAAGAACATAGCTATTCCTGCAGATTTTGCCGCAGCGATTACTTCTTCATCGCGCACGCTTCCACCTGGCTGAACAACAGCAGTTACTCCGCCATCGATCAAGATCTGCAAACCATCAGCAAATGGGAAGAAGGCATCGCTGGCAGCAACGCTGCCCTGTGCTCGCTCTCCCGCACGATCTATAGAAAGACGTGCAGAGTCAACGCGATTTACCTGACCCATTCCGATTCCGACTGCAGCACCATTCTTAGCCAACAAGATGGCGTTGCTCTTTACTGCACGGACTGCGCGCCAGGCAAATTGCAGATCCGCTAAGACTTGTTGCGAAACTTTTTCTCCAGTTACTTGGCTCCAGTTTGCACAATTATCACCAGGTGCATCTATCTTGTCAGTATTTTGAAGTATCACCCCACCTGAAACTGGGCGAATTTCTAGCGGAGACAGTTTGGTATTGGGACAAGTCAAAATACGTATTGAAGGTTTCTTCATTAAAATTTCTAACGCGTCAGGCTCATATTCTGGAGCAATAATTACTTCGGTAAAGACTTGCGAAAGTGGTTCTGCCATTGCAACAGTAACTTTACGATTTGCCGCGATTACTCCGCCAAAAGCTGAAACTGGATCACATGCGTGTGCTGCTAAATATGCTCCAGCGATATCTCTACCTGTTGCAATTCCGCAAGGGTTGGCGTGTTTAATGATTGCAACGCAAGGATCTGTGTGATCAAGAGCTGCGCGCCACGCTGCATCGGCATCGGTGTAATTATTAAATGACATCTCTTTGCCATGGCTTTGTAAGGCGTTAACGATTCCGGGAGGTCCACCGCGATAAATAGCGGCGCTCTGATGCGGATTTTCTCCGTAACGTAGCGATGATTCTCGCTTCCAAATAAATCCAAACCAATCTGGAATATCCATACTTACTTGAGTTCCCAGCCAACTTGCGATCGTTAAATCGTATTCAGCTGTGGTGCGAAAGACTTCGAGGGCAAAGTTGCGGCGCTCCTCGAGAGTGGTTCCGCCAGCGCTAACTGCGGCAAATAAAGCGTCATATTGGGCAACTTTGGAGATCACCGCTACCGAGCCGTGGTTCTTGGCAGCGCCCCGCAACATAGATGGACCGCCAATATCTATCTGCTCAATACATTCGGCATATGCAGCACCCGATGCAATTGTTTGTGCAAATGGATAAAGATTGATGATTACTAAATCAAACGGTGCGATATCTAAATCGGCAATAGCCTGCAAATGATCTGGATTATCTTGATCGGCCAATATTCCAGAATGAATTTTAGGATGAAGAGTTTTTACTCGGCCGCCCATAATTTCGGGAAAGCCGGTGTATTCGCTTACTTCGGTGACCGCAATTCCTGATCCCTGCAGAGTTTTAGCCGTTGAACCAGTGGAGATTATTTCTATTCCAGCCTTACTTAGCGCTGCACCAAGTTCAAGTAAGCGATCTTTATCGTAAACGCTGACGAGCGCACGGCGAATAGGTTTGCGATCTGCCATCAGGACCTCACGAGATTAGTTAGAAGTTGCTGCAGCGTTGCAACATAGAGACGCCGTTCCACAATCTTAATGCGTTCATGCAGCGTGGCTTCGGTATCGTTCGGTCTGATTTCCACGCTTTCCTGAGCAATTATTTCGCCAGTATCCACGCCTTCATCAACCCAATGGATTGTGGAACCTGTTTGGGTTGCGCCGGCAGCTAGTGCATCGCGGACGGCGTGAGCGCCGGGAAAGAGCGGAAGCAAGGCAGGATGGCTATTTACGATTCGGAATTTTGCAACACAATCACTAGATAAAAGCCTCATAAATCCTGCGCTCACAACTAGATCTGGATTGAGCGCGATCAATTGATCTCGAAATTCCAAATCCCAGTTCTTGCGATCCTGCTGCATTGGTATAACAAAAGTGTCAATCTTGGCGCTACTCGCGCGCTTTAAAACTTGGGCCTCAGGTTGATCACTAATCAACCCAATTATCTGCGCATCAAGATCCCCGTTGGCAACGGCATCGATTATTGACTGCGCGATTGAGCCACCGCCTGAAGCAAGTAAAACAATGCGCGCTTGCTTCATTTTCGCGATCGCAATTTAATCTGAGGAATGAATACTAAGGCGGCTATTCCCAGCCCAATTTGAAGGGTGATTGACAGCGTTAATTTCCAGATTGAAACTCCAACGGCGCTCATTGCTTCAGTCATCAATGAACCGCTGGCTAAATAAGAAATTGCAGAAATCGAAATAGCGATCAAGATGATTGCCTGAAATAGCGAGCGAGAACTGGAAGCAAGTGCCCACGTTGCCACAAGCGCTCCGAGAGCGATTACAAATAGAACAGCAATTAACGCCCACTTAGATGATGAGGTTGGCAAGACTGCCAAAATTGGTAGCGCAGGAATTTCACCGAGGCGATAAATAAATGGCGAAACAAGTGTTCCTTCACCAACCGCAAATCCAGTTCCGGTGAAATAGGCGAGAACTGATACCGCCAGATTTGGAAGATAAAAGAAATTTAGGGCAAAGAGTAGAAACGCTCCGAAGAAACCAGGTTGAAGAACAATTGAGATATTTTTAAATGTTGAAATATTCATAAAGATGGCGATTGCTAAGAAGATAAAGGAGGAACCTAAAAGAATCGCTAACACTCGTGTTGCATAACTAACTGCTTGAGACATACGTAATCGTGATCCTGCCGTAAGCGATGCTAAGTAAGCGATTAGAAATGAGAAGACT
This sequence comes from Actinomycetota bacterium, assembly GCA_947496345.1. The sequence continues at coordinate 3,758 of CANMCL010000050.1, read as the reverse complement.
GGCGCTAAATACCACTGAGAACTCACAGTGGGAGATTTGCTGGCCAAAGCAAGAAGTGTCGCGATGAGTGCGTATTGAGATGCGAAGATCGATCTCACGCTAGCGATATTGTGAAAGTCACCATGTAATTTAGATAGGGCTCGTCCGAAACCACTACGCAGTGCAAAGAACGGTAAAAGCATTGCACCAATTGGTAGGTAAGAGAGATAACCGGTTGCGCTACCAGTTAAGAAAAATGGAATGTGATGAGCTCCAAGCCACAACCAAATGGCTGCGCGCATTGGATCTGAAGTGTTTCCTGTTGCACTACCCGCAGTGGCCCAAGCAATTAGCGAGATAAAAGCGAGCGGTAGAAGCAGTATTGCGACGGTGCGTAAGACTTGTGCAAACGAGACCGCTAGGACACGTTGCAACATGGGCTATCTCAGAGACCGAGTATGGCGCGCATTAATTGCGCTGTTTCGCTCGGAGTCTGTCCCACTTTTACACCCGCTGCTTCGAGCGCATCTTTCTTTGCCTGCGCTGTTCCAGAAGAACCAGAAACGATGGCACCTGCATGGCCCATTGTCTTTCCTTCAGGAGCGGTAAATCCAGCAACGTAACCTACAACCGGCTTGGTGACATATTCTGCGATGAATGCTGCAGCGCGTTCTTCTGCATCTCCACCGATCTCACCAATCATTACGATTGCAGTTGTTTCTGGATCATCTTGGAAAGCCTTTAGGCAATCGATATGTGTTGTTCCGATTACAGGATCTCCACCAATTCCAACAGCGGTTGAGAATCCGATATCGCGAAGCTCGTACATCATCTGATAGGTAAGAGTTCCGGATTTTGAAACAAGACCAATTGGTCCGCGCTTTGTAATATTCGCAGGAATAATTCCCACATTTGATTGCTCTGGGCTAATCAACCCTGGACAGTTTGGTCCAATAATTTGCGTAGTTCCCTTTTTTAAAGAGTAGGCGTAGAAATAAGCCGAATCGTGCACTGGAATTCCTTCAGTGATCACAACAACGAGCGGCATCTTGGCATCGATTGCATCGATCACCGCTGCCTTAGCAAATTTAGGTGGAACGAAAACGACTGAAACATTTGCTGCAGTTGCAGCGATCGCTTCAGCAACAGAGTTAAAGACAGGAAGTTGGTGGCCGTCTATATCAACGACCTGGCCACCCTTGCCAGGTGTAACGCCTCCGACAACTTTTGTACCTGAAGCCAACATGCGACGAGTGTGTTTGGTTCCTTCAGAACCAGTCATACCCTGCACAATTACTTTGCTTGTCGAATTAATAAAGATAGACATTACTTTGCCGCCAATTCTGCAGCGCGAGATGCTGCTCCATCCATAGTTTCCGCTTGCTCAACCAAGGGATGGTTTGCTGCAGTAAGAATTGCGCGACCTTCCAAAACGTTATTGCCATCTAGGCGCACAACGATCGGCTTAGTCGCCTTTGCTCCTAGTAGTTCGAGCGCTTGCACAATGCCGTTTGCAACGGCATCACAAGCAGTGATTCCGCCAAAGACGTTAACAAATACGCTCTTTACATCAGGGTCGCCCAAAATAATTGAAAGCCCATCAGCCATTACTTGCGCTGATGCTCCCCCGCCAATATCTAGGAAGTTCGCCGGGCGCATTCCGCCAAATTTTTCACCAGCGTATGCGACGACATCGAGAGTAGACATGACCAAACCTGCACCATTGCCGATGATTCCTACTTGGCCGTTTTCGAGTTTTACGTAATTCAAACCCTTTTCTTTCGCCGCAGCTTCTAAGGCGTTGGCGGCAGCGTGATCAACAAGTGCTGCGTGATCTGGCTGACGAAATTCAGCATTCTCATCGAGAGTAACTTTTCCATCAAGGGCAATGATTCGACCGTCTTCAGTTTTTACAAGTGGATTAATTTCAACCAAAGTCGCATCTTCAGATTGGAATGTTTCCCAGAGTTTTACGAGAACATCCGCAACTTGATCTGCGATATCTGCTGGAAATTTTGCTTGAGCAATGATCTCTTTCGCTTTTGCTTGAGAAATTCCATCTACTGCAGTCACTGGAACCTTCGCCAATTTTTCAGGCGCTGTACGTGCAACTTCTTCAATATCCATTCCGCCGGCAACGGATGCCATTACTAAGAAGGTGCGGTTTGAGCGATCTAACAAAATTGAAATGTAGTACTCGTCAACAATTGGCGCAGCTTGGGCGATCATCACCTTATGAACGGTGTGGCCTTTTATATCCATCCCAAGAATTGCGCCGGCTTTCTCTTTGGCATCGTTTGCATCAACTGCAAGCTTTACGCCACCTGCTTTGCCACGTCCACCAACTTTTACCTGCGCCTTGACTACAACTTTTCCACCCATTGCAGATGCAGCTTTAAAGGCTTCATCTTCGGTCGTGGCCACTGCGCCACCCAGGACAGGAACGTTATGTTTTTCAAAGAGGTCACGTGCTTGGTATTCAAAGAGATCCACAGATAATTACCGTTTCGACGATTTACTAGCTCTTCTTTTGCGCTAGTGGATAGGGGTAATCCTAATCCTTGGCGTGGGTTACAGAACCACCACAGGCGCATAGCGCAGCAGCAGTCTTTTATCGCCATATTGCCCAAAGTTGATCGTTGCCTCAGATTTATCGCCTTCACCTGCCAGCGCTACGACGGTGCCGAGTCCGAATGTGTCATGTGACACACGCTGACCAACTTCGAGAACCATCGCTGATGATTTCTTACCGGTTGCACGCGGTGGAGCGGTGGTGGCAACTCGCGATCTGCGAATTGCAGAACTACCAGAGGAAGATTTAGAACGCGAATCATTCTTCCATTCTATTAATTCACTTGGAATCTCATCTAAGAAACGTGAACCTGGATTGTATTTAGGGCTTCCAAAAGTTAAGCGATATTCCGCACGTGAAATATATAAACGTTTCTCGGCGCGGGTTAATCCAACGTATGCCAAACGTCGCTCTTCTTCTATCTCTTTTGGATCATCAAGTGTTCGGGCATGCGGAAAGATTCCATCTTCCATACCAGTGAGAAATACTGTGGGAAATTCCAGACCTTTAGCGGTATGCAAAGTCATCAACGTGACGACTCCCCCGTGATCCTCACCATCGGGAATCTCGTCTGCATCTGCCACCAGCGAGACTTTTTCGAGGAAGCCAGATAATGAAATTTCTTCATCTTCGCCAAGTTCTTCAAAGGGGCGCTCTTCATATTCCATAGAAGCCGAAACAAGTTCCTTTAAATTCTCAACGCGCACTTCATCTTGGGGATCTGTGCTCGCTTCGAGTTCGGTTAGTAGACCGGACTGTTCAAGAACTGCCTCAATGATTACTGATGGCTTGGTCTTAGCTTCAACCAAGACCGCCAGCGCGGTCAGCATTGAAGTGAATTGTGAAATGGATTGCGATGCTTTATTGGGTACTGCATTTGCCTCAGAAACGCGCAGGAGCGCGTGCCAGAAAGAGATTCCTTGCTCATCACCAAAGATTTCAACTTCTTCAAGAGCACGGTCACCAATTCCGCGTTTTGGAAAGTTGATTATTCGGCGAAGTGAAACCTCATCATTTGGATTTGCCAGAACCCGCAAGTAAGCCAGTAAATCTTTAACTTCCTTACGTTCGTAAAAGCGCAGTCCGCCAACCACTTTGTAAGGTATTGCAGCGCGCATAAAGATTTCTTCAAAGATACGTGATTGCGCATTTGTGCGATAAAAGACTGCGGTATCGCCTGGATTAGAGTGGCCCATATCTTGCAACG
>CANMCL010000049.1 GCA_947496345.1 Actinomycetota bacterium | reverse complement strand
TGCGATTTCATAGCGGCAGCAAATGCTTTATGCGAGTAAATAACTTCTTCAACAGATGCACAAGCAAAGCGATCACCTAGCTTGCCTTCGCGTTCTGCGAAGTATGCCGCCCACATTTGCAGAAGTGCATCCGGGAAACCAAATTCAAATATATGTCCGGTAATGACTGGCCAATTTGTAACGTGGCCCGGCTGTATTTCAGACCAAACTTGCTCGCCATTTCTTAAAGCGAAGGTGTGATAGACCGCAGGGTTTTTAGTATTGAAACGAACTCCGCCAGTCATGCCGATTGCACTAAAGAAAAATGTGTTGCTCTCTCCCGGTGCAATTCGCTTCATCTCCCAGAACATAGGAAATTCACGATCATTGCTGGGGTTCTTTGCGCGCATTGCAAGAACTGCGTTATCGAAAGTATCGCAAGGAACTTGTTCCCCGCTGGCACTTTCGCGGTGCGTGACTATGTCATCCAAAATTGCAAATACTTTTGTGGGTTTATATCCCAGGCGTAATGGGATATGCGCAGCATGCATTCCGAGATCACCAAGGACTCCGATATCACCACAGAACTTACGTTGACGTTTCCAGTTGATTTTCTTTCTGCGATCTATATCCGATGAGTGCAAGAGACCAGATCGGACTTCCAAAATTTCTCCAAGATTTCCCGATTGAACTTCCCGGACCGCAGCTTGTGCTCCGGGATAGAAAGGAAGTTCGCTTGAAACTCGCACAAAATTTGATTTACCTACAAGAGCAGCAGCAATCTTTTCCGCAGCAGCTAAATCAATTCCAAAAGGCTTTTCACCCAAGAAATCTTTACCGGAATTAATAGTTGCAATATAAATCTCTTCGTGCAGATTGTGTGGCACAGCAATATAAACAACATCAACATTTGAACTAGCTAATAACTCTTTGTAATCGCTATATGACTCAGGTACACCGGCGTTGGTGAAGAATTCTCTAACCGCATCTGATGTATCAGCGATTGCAGTGATAACTGGACGAATCGGATGGTCTAAAAGCGCATCCCATCGCCCAACTAACGCCAGTAATTCACGGCCCATCAAACCGCCGCCGATAATTCCGACTTTAACTAGATTTTGCTTCGACATTTCAAGCGTTAACAATCTTTAGCGCATCGGCGGCAGAAGTTCCCTTATGCAACATAGCCATAAGCGCTTGCGTCATCTTTGCTGGTTTTGGATGCGCAATTATGTTTCGGCCATAAACAATTCCGGCTGCGCCTTGTTTCAATACTTCTGCGGTGCGATTTAACAACTCTTCATCGGAAACACGTCCGCCACCGCGAACCAAAACTGGAACTGATCCGGCTGTCTGAATCACATGATGATAATCAGCTGCGATATCAGTTGGATCTGCCTTAATCACATCTGCGCCTAGTTCAATTGCTTGGCGAACCAAAGGCACAACTTTTTCAAGTTCACCATCTGATGTGTATCCGCCAGTTGATGCATCCTTCATAACAAGTGGTTCGACCATTAGCGGCATTCCGTAATGTTCACACTGCGCCTTCAAGGTCATGATGTTTCGAATGCAGGCATCACGAAGTTCAGGGCGACCAGGCAAATCGAGCAGGTTTACGACCACGATCGCTGCATCTAGTCGGACGGCCTGCAGGACTGGTTCTTCTAGCAAAATACTAAATAGGTGATCTGGAATTACTTTTCCATAAACGTTTGCCACATCAGTGCGCATAACAAGTGCTGGTTTATTTGGATTTGGATTGTTCTGTAACAACTTTGCTTGCCCAACGGTTAACTGAATCGCATCTGGGGCCGCTGCGATTAGCGTGTTAACTGCGGCCTGCATATCTTCAATTCCTGCAAGGAATGTTCCCTCGCCAAAGAAGCCGTGATCTACTGCGATATCGAAGCAGCGACCATTATTAAATAAGCGCTTTAGACGAATTGATACGTCAGACATTTAAGTAACTCCATTTTCACTGGTCAATTTGTTAACCCTACAAGTAGTCTAGAACCATGTCACAGAGTTCAACTACCCCCGCCAAACTTCCATCGAATCAATTTGATCACTTTTATCGCGGCGGAAATCGCATTGGTGCGCTCCGACATGGTCCGGGTGGGCCGATGCGTCCCGAAGAATGGATAGGTTCGATTACTACTCGCTTTGGCGAAGCCGAACAAGGTCTCTCACATTTGGCTGATGGAACTCTTTTACGCGACGCGATTAAAGCTGATCCTAATGGCTGGCTTGGCGCAGACCACGTTAAGAATTTCGGTTTATCTACTGAGATATTAGTTAAGTTACTTGATCCTGATCAAAGGCTTCCTGTTCATTATCATCCAAATAAAGCATTTGCGAAAACACATTTAGGTTTGGATCACGGAAAAACTGAAGCCTGGATTATTTTAGAAGCACCCGCTGGCTCTGGAGTCGGTTTGGGCTTTGCTGCTAAGCAGAATAAAGAGGATCTTCTCAAATTAGTTCGTGCCCAAGATTCTGCGGCACTTCTTGCATCTTTGCGGCGCACCGAAGTAAAAGTTGGCGATGCGGTGCTTGTTCCGGCTGGTGTTGCACATGCAATTGATGCGGGCATCTTTGTTCTTGAATTGCAGGAGCCAACTGATCTATCAGCACTTTTAGAGTGGGAAGGTTTTGCTGTAGATGGAATTAAGGACGGTCACCTCGGTCTCGGTTTTGAAACTATAACTGATGCTTTAAAGCTTGATCCGTTGACCGATGCAGAATTTGAATCGCTAATCACTCATACCGCTTTTTCTGGTGGATCCATGCGAACAGTTCTTCCTCTGAAATCTGATGGCTATTTCCGTGCTCATTTAGCGCCCGGAAGCGGTGATCTACCTGCAGGTTTTGCCATTGTTTTAGTCTTAGACGGTTCCGGAGAAATCTCTTTCGCAAGCGCGCCAACCATGGCGATTGCTAAGGGTGATGCCGTTGTAATTCCATTCGCAGCTGGTGCTTATTCCTTGACTGGAGCAAATGCGATTATCTGTCGACCACCACTTGCGGAGTTGGCGCGAGTCGCCGAATAAATTATGCAAGAGATTCTAATTGGCGTTGACATTGGTACATCTCGCCTTAAAGCGGTTGCAACAGATCTAGATCTAAAAGTTTTATCGGAATACGCAGAACCAACCCCTTGGAAACATATAAAGAATTGCAGCGAGATAGATATGTTGCTGCTAGCTAATACAGTGATCTCTGTCGCATCAAAAGCTGCGGAGTTAGCTGGTGGAAAAGTTATTGCAATTGGGTTTACCGGGTTTAGCGAAACCGGCGTTTTGATGGATGAAGCGGGTACTCCACTGGCTCCAGGCTTAGCCTGGCACGATCCTCGCGGAATAACGGAACCAATCATCAAAGAGCTAGGTGACTTCGAATTTCGTGCTCGCGCCGGAGCGCTCCTAAATGAAATTGTTACGATTTCAAAGGTGCTCTGGTTTAATGAAAATTATCCTGAATCAAAGAGGGCGAAGCACTTTCTTTCTGCGCCTGAATGGGTCGCATACTGTCTCGGTGCAGAACCCGTTAATGAACTCTCGCTAGTTAGCCGTACCGGTTTCTTTGATGTGGAAGCGCGCAAACCTTGGGAAGAAGCGATTGCCCTGGTTGGCGGCGGAAAAGATTTCTTAGGAAGGTTGGTCGTTGCAGGAGAACCAATTGGAATTGTAAATAACCAAGCGCCAGAGAATTTGCGTGGGGCGGTAATCACCATTGCTGGACATGACCATTTCACTGCTGCTTATTACAGTGGTGCAATCAATGAGGGTTCACTCTTTGATTCAATGGGAACTGCCGAAGCGCTATTGCGAACATTTAAGGCCCCGCTTAAGCGAGAGGCTATTGCCGAATTAGCTGCTGCAAATGTTGGTCTAAGTTGCTCAGTTATTGCCGATCATTACACCTTACTTGGAGCACTTCCAACAGGTCTCACTTTAGAACGTGCCTGCTCCTTACTTGGTGTTACTTCACTTGAAGAGAAAATTGCACTCGGCACAGCAGCGCTATCAATCGATCCGGCCGCAAGTGCAATGCGCGTAGTAAATGATTACCACGGTCTTTCAATCACGAATTTAGATGATGCTGTTTCACCCGCTGCCCTCTTTCGCGCAACCGTTGAGCACCTAGTTGAAGATTCGGCCGAAATGATTTCACTCATTGAAAAATTCACTGGAAAAGCGCAGAACGTGGTCATTGCAGGTGGATGGATCAAGAATCCAATTATTGCCTTTGCAAAAGAAAAACAATTTGGAAAGTACCGAGTTTCAGATGCGACCGAAGCAGGAGCGACGGGAGCAGCGGAGTTTGCAGGTATTGCTGCGGGTAAATTTCAGTTAAGGGTTAATTAATTACTTATACTGTTCTAAAGTCCAGGCGCGCACTCCGCCAGCAACTCCAGCTGCGTTTGGAACGATAACAATTTCATCGCCCATTCGATCTAAATCTGCCTGACGAATACAACGCGCATTTCCACCGCCTATGTAAAGGCGATCCCACATAAATACTGGGCGAAGCTCATCAACCATTGCACGAATTCGGCGCGACCAGAACGCATTACCTAAACGACGACGTTCGTGTTCGCCAATCCAAGTGTCGTAAGTTGTTGCGCGACGAACTGGCGCGTGTGAAAACTCGATATGTGGTGAGAGTGATCCACCATAAAATATTGCAAAACCAAGTCCGGTGCCCAGGGTTATTACTACTTCATACCCTGATCCAGAAATAATTCCTGCGCCATGAACTTCAGCGTCATTTAATACGCGAGTTGGCATCCCTAATTTTTTAGTGAGCACACTCTGCATATCAAAACCGCTCCACTGTTCTTGGAGTTCTGGATCTATGCGTGTGCGTGGTCCGCTCTTCGTCATGTAATGCGGGGTTGAAATAACTACACCATGGCGAATCATTCCGGGCATGCCAATAGTCGCGCGATAAGTCGGTGGGAGTGAATCAGAGATTTCTTTCATCGTATCTATAAATCGCTGTGGTGAAAGTGGATAAGGAGTTTCGATACGACCCGGCTTTGAATGCATCGTTCCTGATTCGTCAAGGACACAACTCTTAAGAAAGAGTCCGCCACAATCAACAGAGAGGGTTAAGCGCTCATCGTTTGCCATTGGACAATCTTCCCACAATCACTACTGCAATAGAAATTCAGAGATAAACAGGCTTATTTGCCGCGTTGGCCATAGATATTTTGATATCTGTCATACAACTTATCAACGCTTTCCTGATCAATAAATTGCAAGAGTCCGAGTGTCTTTGCAATCCAAGTTGTCTTGGCAACGTCTTCGCACACCATGCACATCAAATTACAATTGCTACATCTCTGGATAATTCATGGGTGGCATTTGAGAATCGAGAAACGAAAACAATTCTCGTGGCATCACTTCGCCCGTGGACTGTAGAAATCACTGCAAAGGTATTGGCCGGCTATAAGTCCATGCAGAGCCTGCGGGGCGATGATTGTGAGAAAGCGAGCCAGATCATGGATTGGTGGTCATATGCCGAGAAATCCCCCGTATTGGCTGAATTTCCTCTCACCCTCTCTCCCTTCGAAATAGCCCTCATTCGGGGATGAGTAACGGTTCTGTAACGATCTGAAATTCGCCTAAAAACCCTTTTTTCAGCCCCAAACCCTAGGTAGTATCGGTCGCGATTGACCCACCTATAGGAGGAAATACATATGGCAAAGCTTTTCTCACGCCGCACTGCAGCAATTGTTGCTGTAGCCGCAGCGTCAATGCTCGTGCTATCAGCATGTTCAAGTAGCGACAGCAGCAGCGATAAAGTTGCTGTTTCACTAATTACTAAAGATCAGTCAAACCCATTCTTCGTAGCAATGATCAAGGGTGCAACTGAGAAGGCAGAAACACTTGGCGTAGAACTAACTGTTACATCTGGAGTAGATGAATCAGACTACGCAGGACAGATCGCAGCGATTGAAAACGCGATTTCTGCAAAGCACGCTGGAATCTTGATCGTTCCAGTATCAACAGAAGTTAACGCAGCAATCACTAAGGCCCGCGAAGCTGGTCTATATGTAATTGCCCTTGACACAGCACCAGATCCTGCTGACATCGTAGACATCACTTTCGCAACAGATAACCGCGAAGCTGGTCTTCTAATCGGTCAGTGGACAGCTGCAAAGCTTGCTGGCAAGAAGGCAACAATTGCACTTCTCGACATCTTCGATGACCGCATTGTGTCTGTTGACTACATGCGCGATAACGGATTCCTTGCAGGTATGGGAATTGACGTTAAGGATCCAAACAAGATGGGTGACGAAGACAAGAAGGGCAAGTACTCAGGCGGAGATTACGAGATCGTTGGAAACGTAGCAACAGGTGCTAACGAAGACGGCGGCCGTACAGGTCTAGAACAACTTCTTGCTAAGAACAAGAACATCAACGTTGTTTACACAATCAACGAGCCAACAGCAATCGGTGCTTGTGCTGCAGCAGCTGCTGCTGGCGTAAAGCTCGATGTAATGGTTTCTGTTGACGGTGGCGGCGCTGGTATCGGTGCTGTTAAGTCAGGTTGCATCAACGCAACTTCACAGCAATACCCATTGTTGATGGCTGACCTTGGTGTACAAGCAATTCACGACCTAGTGAAGAATGGTGTAAAGCCAACAACTTCAGAAGGTCTTGACTTCTTCAACACCGGCGTTAAGTTGATTACTGATGACCCACAAGATGGAGTTCCATCAGAGACAACTGAATACGGTCTAGCAAACGCTTGGGGTTAATCCCAG